>NZ_WYEU01000003.1:300000-492883 GCF_015143595.1 Sneathiella sp. P13V-1
TCGAAGAATGAAGGACATTGGATGTTTGATTTGACCGGCTTTGTACAGCATCGCATTGCCCGGGAAGGCGTCACACAAATCGAACGCTTAGGCCACGATACATATAAAGATCCGCGGCAGTTTTACAGCTATAGACGCATGTGTCATCAAGGCGAAGCAGATTATGGTAGACAGCTTTCCGCCATTGCATTACGCAAGTGATCAAAAGCTGTTGGAAGTTAAATTAATATTTCTTGAATCGGGCCCACTATGCCTCATTTGATTATATTCCTGTTCATCTGCTTACTAGGGATGCTTGCGACCTGTGCCTTATAAAAAGCCACTGCTTCTTATCAATGCGATCCTCAGTGCCGCACTGTTACTGACAGGTTGCCAACCGCTAGAGCGTCCGTTTCAACCGGAACACAAGGCAAGTGTCAGATCTGCGCCCGGCCCAAGGGCAGCCCTTTATATTGCGCCCGTAAAAGATGGCCCTTCCAAACTGGATGAATTGGTTGTGAAGCAGCTACAGGGTTTAGGAATTGCAGCCTATTTTGGCGAAAAAATCCCCTACCGCTATAGTGTCTCCAGCAAGGTAGAGATCAAGGAGGGTGCCAGTTTCGTTACTTGGAAAATTCACGACCCTTCAGGCAAAGACCTTAATCTCTCATCCTCCTTGAAAATGGGAGATCTCATTGCAGGGCCATCTATCGAAGGCGTTGACCTCAACACCATCAGCCTGAAAAGCGCGAGTGATATAGATATTCTATTAGGCGGCACAGGTATAAATTATGCCAAGCTCACGAAGCCCGTTCTATATGTTCCAATCGTTCAAGGTGCACCTGGTGACGGGGCGGAATCGCTTTCTGCGGCGCTGCAGGATAACCTGTCCAAAATGGGACTGGATGTTTTGACAGAACAATGGAAAGCGACTTATGTCGTAAAAGGCACGGTAAGTCTGACACCCCCGCGCGCCGGGACACAGGTTATCTCACTTCTTTGGCAACTGGAACGTCGCAATGGTGAGTATGTCGGTAAGATCGAACAGAAAAACAGAATCAGGGCTGGATCGCTGAACGGTCCATGGGGTCCAGTAGCCGAAGCTGCCGCCAGCGGTGCCGCCAGAGGGCTTATCAAACTGCTGAGAGAAGCTGAACCGGACTATTTCCGTTCCAATTAACCATAGCACAGTCGAAAGCTGTCATTTTTCGGTTATAAACCATTTACAGAAATGTTTGCCCTTGGTAAGTTCCGCCCCGCTGAAAAGGTGCCCCTCGCAACTTGACAGGCGTTTGTTATTTTATGAAGCCGAGCCCTATAGGCTAGAGGACTGTTCATATGAAAATTCTTGCGGGAAACAGTAATCGCCCACTGGCTGAAGATGTTGCAAAATATCTCGACACCCCCCTAACTGAAGCGGCAGTTCGCCGGTTCTCCGACAAAGAAATTTTTGTCGAAATTCATGAAAATGTGCGTGGCGAGGATCTGTTTATCCTGCAGTCCACTTCTTACCCCACAAATGACCATTTGATGGAACTGCTGGTTTGTATTGATGCCCTGAAACGCGCATCAGCAAAACGAATCACTGCAGTGTTGCCTTACTTTGGTTATGCCCGTCAGGACAGAAAGCCGGGACCAAGAACCCCGATTTCTGCGAAACTGGTCGCAAACCTGATTACAACCGCTGGCGCGGATCGTGTTTTGACAATGGATCTGCACGCCGGTCAGATCCAGGGTTTCTTTGATATTCCAACAGATAACCTGTTCTCTGCGCCGGTTATTGTTCCGGACATCGAGAAAAATTATGGTCGCGGCGGAGATATTACGATTGTCTCCCCTGACGTTGGCGGTGTAGTTCGCGCCCGTGCTTTCGCCAAAAGACTTGACGCAAACCTTGTAATCGTTGATAAGCGCCGTGAAAAAGCTGGTGTTTCAGAGGTGATGAATATCATCGGTGATGTGAAAGGCCAGACCTGTATTCTCGTGGATGATATTGTTGACAGTGCGGGTACTCTTTGCAATGCCGCTGGTGCATTGATGGAAAATGGTGCCAAGCGTGTTGTCGGCTATGTCACACATGGTGTTCTCTCAGGCGGGGCTATTGCACGTATCAATTCCTCTGCCCTGGAAGAAATGGTAACAACCGACAGCATTATTGCGACAGAAGCCTTCAAGGTTTCCAGCAAGATGCGCCAGATTTCAGTTGCCCCCCTTATCGGTGAGGCGATGAAACGAATTTCACAGGAAACTTCGGTTTCCAGCCTGTTCGACTAATACCGATCAGGTTTTCCCGCGTGGGCACCCCTGGAGGCACACGCATTAAAGTCCGGGCTATATGTCCGGACTGCTCGTTAATAGGAGTTTTAAAATGAGCGATAATATTTTGATTGCAGAAGAGCGCGATCGGGTAGGAAAGGGGACCTCCCGTGCATTGCGTCGTGAAGGCCGCACCCCAGCCGTAATTTATGGTGACAAGAAAGAAGCTATTTCAGTTTCCGTTGAAACAAAAGAGCTGATTAAAGTTATCAACAAAGGTGGCTTCCTCTCAAACACAATGACTGTCCAGGTTGGCAAAACGAAACACAATGTTCTGCCACGCGACATTCAGTTGCACCCTGTTAAAGACAGCCCGGTTCACGTTGACTTCCTGCGCGTTTCTGCGAAATCCAAAATCGCAGTTAACGTTCCAGTTGTCTTCCTGAACGAAGGTAAATGTAAAGGCCTGGTACGCGGTGGCGTTCTGAACGTTGTTCGTCACGAAGTTGAACTGATGGTTCCTGCAGCTGCGATCCCTGAAAATATCGAAATCGATCTGTCTGATTTCGATATCGGTGACAGCCTGCACATCTCCAGCTTCAAGCTGCCAGAAGATGTTGAGCCAACTATTACTGACCGTGACTTCACAGTTGCAACAATCGCGGCTCCAAGCGGTGGCGTTGGCGACTCTTCTTCTGACGAAGAAGGTGAAGAAGGCGCTGAAGGCGAAGAATAAGGTAGACCTTAATGTTATTGCTGGTTGGACTTGGCAACCCGGGTAAAGGGTATGCAAATAATCGGCATAATCTTGGTTTCATGGCGGTGGATGAGATCATCCGCCGCCATTCCTTTTCTGCTGAACGCATTCGTTTTCTGGGCATAACATGTGATGCTACTATCGCTGGCGAAAAAGTCCTTGCCCTAAAGCCAAACACTTATATGAACGAATCCGGCCGTTCCGTGGGAGAAGCCATGCGCTTTTTCAAGATCCCGCCGGAAAATGTCATTGTTCTTCATGACGAACTGGATTTACCCACTGCTAAGGTTCGGGTGAAAATTGGTGGTGGTCATGGAGGCAACAATGGTCTCCGCTCCATCGATGCACATATCGGTAAAAACTACCGCCGTGTTCGTATGGGTATTGGGCATCCTGGTGACAAAAACCTTGTCTCAGGATATGTGCTCCACGATTTTTCCAAATCAGAACTTCCCGCGATTGAAAAAACTATTGATGCAGTTGCACGGCATGTTGCGCTGCTGATTGCTGGGGATGACGCTGGTTTTATGAACAAGGTGGCCCTTGATACGGCGCCGCCTAAACCTCAAAAACAGAAACAAGATAAATAGGATCCGGTGCTATGGGTTTTAAGTGCGGTATTGTTGGACTGCCAAATGTTGGTAAATCCACCCTGTTCAACGCCTTGACACAAACCGCAGATGCGGCTGCGGCAAACTTCCCCTTTTGCACGATCGAGCCGAACTCAGGTCAGGTTCCTGTTCCCGATCCGCGGATGAATAAGCTCGCGGAACTTGCAAATTCAAAAGAACTGATCCCCACCCGCCTTGAATTTGTGGATATCGCGGGACTTGTACGCGGTGCCGCGAGCGGTGAGGGCCTCGGCAACAAGTTCCTCTCCCACATCCGTGAAGTGGATGCCATCGTTCATGTGGTGCGCTGCTTTGAAGATGGCGACATTACCCATGTGGATGGGCGCGTTGACCCAATTTCAGATGCCGACACCATCGAAACCGAATTGATGCTTGCAGACCTTGAAAGCCTTGAGAAACGCGCTGAAAATCTGGTTAAGAAAATTCGCGGTGGCGACAAGGAAGCCATTCAACAATCAGAATTGATTGAGCGCGCCCTCGCCGTCCTTCGCGATGGCAAGCCGGCCCGCACGGTTGAGCTGAGCGACGATGAACAGAAGCCGTTCCGCATGCTGCAGCTTTTAACATCCAAGCCAATTCTCTATGTGTGCAATGTAGATGAAGACAGCGCGGCGACAGGCAATGAACTGTCCGAGAAAGTTGCAGAAATGGCGGCCGCTCAAGGGGCTGTCAGCGTGGTTATTTCTGCAGCCATTGAAGCCGAAGTTGCCTTGCTTGAAGATGATGAACGCGCAGAATTTCTGGCAGACCTAGGTTTAGAGGAAACGGGCTTAAGCCGCATCATCCGTGCCGGATATGACCTCCTACACCTGATCACTTATTTCACAGTGGGTCCAAAGGAATGCCGCGCCTGGACAATTCAAAAAGGAACACTGGCCCCGCAAGCTGCGGGCGTGATCCACACTGATTTTGAGAAAGGCTTTATTCGCGCGGAAACCACGTCTTATGATGCCTATGTTGAACATGGCGGCGAGGCTGGCGCAAAAGCGGCAGGTCTGATGCGCCTAGAAGGTAAAGAATATGAAGTAAAAGACGGAGATGTCCTACATTTCCGCTTTGCAAACTAATTCCTCCCTGTAGATGTTGAGCGTAAATAAAGAAAGATAACAATGCGCTACTTTGAAGATTTTACTGTTGGCCTGACCGAAGAGTTTGGCCAATATTCCATGACAGAAACTGAGATTATCGAATTCGCAACCGAATTCGACCCTCAGTTTTTCCATACAGATCCTGAAGCCGCCAAGGGCCATTTTTTTGGCGGCTTGATCGCTTCCGGTTGGCATACAGCCTCCGCAATGATGCGGATGATTGCCGACCATCAGTATAAAGATGCGCCCTCTATGGGATCTTCAGGTCTGGATGAGCTTCGTTGGATATCGCCTGTTCGACCTGGTGAAGTATTATCGGTAAAAAGTGTCGTGTTGGAGGCAACCCCTCATCCGCGCAAAAACGACCGCGGGTTTGTCAAATTCAAGCACACAGTTGTTAATGAAAAAGATGAAGTGAAACTGACAATGGTTTCCAACGTCCTGTTTGGTACAAATCCTGACAAGCGGGAGGGGTAAGCCATGAGCACTGATTATCTTGAAGATATCGTTATCGGGACTGTACTTGAATTTGGCGAAAAAACCATAACCCGCGAAGAGATCATCAACTTCGCAAAAAAATATGACCCGCAACCGTTTCATATCGATGAAGAAGCCGCGAAGAAAAGCATCTACGGAGATGTCATCGCGTCTGGTTGGCATACGGGCAGTGTCACCATGCGCATGATGGTAGATCATATGGTCAACGAAAGGGCTGCGCTTGGATCACCTGGATTTAATAACCTCAAATTTCGTCGTCCCGTCAGACCCGGAGACACACTTCGTGTTCGCTCCACTGTGAAAGATGTCAAACGGTCCAAATCCCGTCCGGATATGGGCACAATCTATGGTCTTGTGGAAGTTTTAAATCAGAATGACGAAGTGGTCATGTCGTTCGACAGCCTTGGTATGATCAAGGCAAGAACAACCGGCGGACAATAGAATCAATTTTCAATTCTCGTAGTCATTTCATTAACTTGTGATATGATACCCCCGACTGACTACTTTTATTTCGGGGGGTACGAGATGGATTTGTTATCCGGTTTTGCAGTACTGGTTATTTTTCTGGTGATTTTGGCCGTTGTGGTCATCTTCATGGGGGTTACCGTTGTCCCCCAAGGTTATCAATTCACTATTGAACGATTTGGTCGTTACACAAAATCCATGACTCCAGGCCTTGGCTTCCTTGTTCCTTTCATCGACCGTGTTGGTGAGAAGGTCAACATGATGGAACAGGTCCTGGATATTCCTACACAAGAAGTCATCTCCCGCGATAACGCAATGGTTGCAGTGGATGGCGTGTTGTTTTTCCAGGTGCTGGATGCCGCCAAATCAGCCTATGAAGTTCGGGATCTATTCCGCGCAATCCAAAATCTTGCGCAAACCAATCTCAGGACGGTACTTGGCTCGATGGACCTGGATGAGGCGCTCAGCCAACGCGATGATATTAATTCAAGGCTGCTTGCAGTCATTGACCAGGCCTCCACTCCTTGGGGTATCAAGGTAACACGCGTGGAGATTAAAGACATTACACCACCTACAGATCTGGTTGATGCAATGGCACGTCAGATGAAAGCTGAACGTGAAAAACGTGCTGTCGTCCTTGAAGCAGAGGGTATTCGACAGGCAGAAATCTTACGTGCTGAAGGTGAGAAAAAATCCGCCATTCTGGAAGCAGAAGGCCGAAAAGAAGCCGCCTTCCGTGATGCGGAAGCACGTGAACGTTCTGCCCAAGCAGAGGCTAAAGCGACACAAGACGTATCTGAGGCGATTGCCGCTGGTGACATTCAATCTATCAACTACTTCATTGCGCAGAAATATGTGGAAGCCATGAAAGAAATTGGCTCGGCCCGCAACTCAAAAGTTGTTCTGATGCCAATGGAGGCAAGCGCCCTGGTTGGTAGTTTGGGAGGCATTGGCCAAATCGCTAAGGAAGTTTTCGGCAATGGCGGAGAAGGAACGAGCCGGACGAGAGTTGTGCGCCCAAATACTGGCAGCGTCCCGGAAAGCGACTAAGCCATGGAACAGCTAGTAACCTGGTTTCAGGAATACGGGCACTGGGCTTGGTGGAGCTTCGCCGTCCTTCTGGTAATTCTGGAAATCTTTGCGCCAACCTTCTTTATGCTCTGGCTTGGCATTTCAGCAGGGGTTGTGGGCTTTGCCGTTCTTTTGTTTCCGGGCATTGGCTGGGAATATCAATGGACCCTATTTGCGGTTCTCTCAGTCGTAAGCCTTGTCCTTGCAAGAAACTTCTTAAAGCGCAACCCCGGCGTTGAAGATAACCAGCTCCTTAACCAGCGTGGTGCGCAATATGTCGGACGCGTATTTACCCTCACCGAAGCCATCGAAAATGGCCGTGGCAAAATCCATGTGGATGATACCATGTGGGGGGTTAGCGGCCCGGATTTGGACGCCGGCAAAAAAGTAAAGGTGACGGGCACCGATGGTGTCCTGCTGGTGGTAGAAAATGCCGAAGAAGGGGAGGACGCCTGATGGGAGATTTTGTTAAACTTACAGCATCTGATGGGCACGAACTTGAGGCCTACGTCGCGAAGGCTTCCGGCGAGGTAAAAGGTGCAATTGTCGTCATTCAGGAAATCTTTGGCGTTAATACACATATCAGATCTGTATGCGACCGTTTCGCCGACGATGGATACACCGTAATTGCCCCTGCCCTTTTCGATCGATTAGAGCGCAATATCTATCTGGACTACGATCAAGCTGGTATGGAAAAGGGTATTTCCTTCATGAACCAGATTGCCCCTGATGTCGCGTTAAAAGACATCGAAGCAGCTTTCGAGCATGTCAAAGACGCTGGTCATGTTTCCGTTATGGGTTTTTGCTGGGGTGGTGCACTTACGTTCATCTCAGCGGCCTCCCCCATCAACTTCTATAAGGCGATCGGATACTATGGGGGTGGTATTCCAAAATATATCGGCCTCAAGCCGCAAATCCCGACCTTGCTCCATTTCGGAAAAGAAGACCACGCGATCCCGCTTGATCAGGTCGAAGAGTTAAAACAGGCCCATCCTGAAATGCAAATTCACCTTTATGATGCGGGGCATGGCTTCAACTGCGATGCAAGAGGAAGTTATGATAAAGCATCCGCCGACCTTGCAAGGTCACGCAGTCTGGACTTCATCGAAGGGGCGTAACCGCCCCTTTATTTTTGCGCCTGTACAAATTCCAGAACAACACCGGATGCGTCAGATGGCTGAACCCTCACCGCTCCATTTGGGACATCCTGAACCTGAATACCTGCACCTTCCAAATAAGTTTTTGTCTTAGCCCTATCGGATACCGCGATGGACATGGACAAAATGTGAGGAAACTCTGGCATATCCGCGCTAATGAACAAACCGGGGAACAACAAATCCATATCGCTTTCAGTCACAAAAATAAGATTGAGCTTCCCAATTCGCACCGTCATCGTCTGATCGGTTCTGGTAACATTAATCGCCCCACAAAGTGCCGTATAATGCGCCAGGTAGGCATCGGGATCATCAACAAGCACGACAACAGACTGAACGTATTGAGCACCATTAGCATGCAATTGCCATTCTGGTGTGCGGATGAGTTCAGGTGTCAAATGATGGCAAATAAACAACCCACCAAGCGGCATCCCTTGGTAAGGGTAGCGGATCAATTTGAACTCAGGGATCACATCCCCTTCCGCAAGCTCCAGCTTACGCTTCAGATCATGTAATCTCGCAGGTCCAAGGCCAGCTTCATCCAGTGATGTGACGGTCGCTTCTGGGGCATCTGTGGAAAGGGCGATCCCCAACATACCGGGTCCACGCTCTTCCAGTTTTTTATCAAGCCCATTTGTCTCTTTGGTTGGGTCTACAATGCCCAACAATTCGATATAGTCGTCAGGAAACATGATGCAGTAGTTGGCTGTTCCCCAGCCAATATGTGACCCACGCGGTGTCAGCGTAAATCCAAGTTTCTCATATGTTTCACGTGCTTTTTCTAGATCCTCAACACCAACAAGTGTGTGATCCAATCCAACAATATTGTGGGGCATTGTTATTTTCCTTCTTAGTCACCCTCATATTCACAGAGTGTTCTGACATTTACGCCCATTTGTTCGATCCGTTTGCGTCCACCAATATCCGGCAGATCAATCACAAAGGCAGCCCCGATAACAGTACCGCCGCTTCTGCGGATCAACTTGATCGCGGCTTCGGCGGTACCTCCAGTTGCGATCAAATCATCTACAATCAGAATATTTTCGCCCTGTTTTATGGCATCTGTATGAATCTCCACGGTGTCTGTGCCGTATTCGAGCTCATATTCTTCACCAATCGTATCCGCAGGTAGCTTGCCCTTTTTGCGAACAGGCACAAAACCGACACTTAACTGGTGGGCAATGGCACCGCCAAGAACAAAACCACGCGCCTCGATGCCCGCCACTTTATCGATCCGCACTCCGGCGTAGGGCCACACCAGTTGATCAATGGCTGTGCGCAACCCTGCGGCGTCCTGCCAAAGGGTCGTAATATCCCGGAACATCACCCCTTCTTTTGGGTAGTTAGGCAGGGTACGAATGTACTTTTTGATATCCACGATTTATTCCTCGTCTTAATTCAATAGGCGTCCAGCAACAGCGTCCAGCTTCGCCAGCAATTCAGGATCCCGCGCTTCTGGTGCGGTAATAAGGGCGTTATCCAAAGCGTTATGGCATCCGCATTCGCAGGCATCTTTTCGATTAGCGAGTTCGGGGGCTACATCAGATACCAACCCCCTTGCTTTGTCTGCATTACCCGTGAGAACGGCAATTACCGCGGCCACATCCACGTTGTCATGATCAGGATGCCAACAGTCATAATCCGTGACCATCGCAACGGTGGCGTAACATATTTCGGCTTCACGGGCCAATTTCGCTTCCGGCATATTGGTCATACCAATAACCTGACAGCCCCAGTTACGATAAAGTTCTGATTCCGCTCTGGAAGAAAACTGCGGGCCTTCCATCGCAAGATATGTTCCCCCGCGTATCACATCGATACCTTGTCGCTTGGCAGACTGTTCTATGACATCCCCAAGACGACGGCAGACCGGATCCGCCATGCTGACATGAGCGACCATTCCAGAGGTAAAGAAACTTTTATCCCGCGCAAAAGTGCGATCAATAAATTGATCAACAATAACAAAAGTACCGGGTGCCAGTTTTTCTTCAAAAGACCCGCAAGCACTTACTGAGATGATCTCGGTCACCCCTGCCCGCTTCATTGCATCAATGTTGGCGCGGTAGTTGATCTCAGATGGCGATAAGCGATGACCGCGGCCGTGGCGTGGCAGGAAAACCATCTGCACACCATCCAGTTCGCCAAACAGTAACTCATCGGACGGTTCCCCAAATGGAGAAGTTACTTGTTCCCATCGGGTATTTTGCAGATTATCAAGATCATAAACGCCACTTCCACCAATGACGCCGATTACTGGTTTTTTAGTCACCGCAAGCCTCCTTATTGAGCTTGATAATAACCTGTTTCAGCACGGCGGAGCCACAAAAAAACCCCGCTCAGTAGCGGGGTTTTTCAATCTGTGGAAGTTCCCTTCCAGCAAAATTCTTAGTGAACGTCAGCCCAAACTTTACGTTTTGCAGCATAGAACAGCGCGCTGAGAACGATCAGGAACAGGATCACTTTCAGACCCATATTCTTACGCTCTTCCAGCTTAGGCTCAGCAGCCCACGCAAGGAAAACCGTTACGTCTTTAGCTTGCTGATCAATCGTTGCTTTGGTTCCGTCTGAATATTCAACACCATCTTCCGCAAGAGGGGCTGGCATCGCAATATTATGGCCGGCGAAGTACGCGTTGTAGTTCATGCCTTCTGGAACTTCAAAGTCAGCAGGTGCATCTGTGTAACCAGTCATTAGAGAGTACATGTAGTTCTCAAATCCTGGACGCGCTTTCACCATCAGAGACAGGTCTGGTGGATATGCGCCACCATTTGATGCACGAGCCGCTTTCTCGTTTGCAAATGGATCTGGGAATTTGTCGAATGTTTTTCCCGGACGCGTGAACATCTCACCTTCATCATCCGGACCATCAACAAATTCATACTCTGCCGCAATCGCTTTCACTTCTGCTTCAGAGAAGCCAAGGTCCTGCAACGTGCGGAAAGCAACTTGATTCAGACCATGACAACCGGCACAAACTTCGCGGTAAACCTGAAGGCCACGCTGTGCAGCTTCACGATCATAAGTTCCAAAGATACCTGTGTGCTTCCAATCGACTGATTTGTAATCGATGGCGGCACCGGCGGCTTGTGCGCCGGTGAACGTCATGACTGACAGAAGAGCAGCGGCGCTAAGTGATTTAATCAATTTAAGCATTGCTTGCTCCCTCAGCAGAAGGTTTCTTATCCAATACAGCTTCTGAAATGCTTGCCGGAAGCGGTTTGTGTTTTTCAAACAGACCAACCAGTGGCAGCAAGAACAGGATATGTACGAAATAGTAGACAGTCGCGATACGTCCGATCAGGATGTATGGCTCTTCCGCTGGTTTACCACCAACATATGTCAGAACGATACAGTCAATCACGAAGATCCAGAACAGCTGCTTGTAAATCGGACGGAAGCGCGCAGATTTAACACGACTTTTGTCCAGCCAAGGCAGCGCGAACAGAACAGCGATCGCACCAAACATCAGAAGAACGCCACCAAGTTTATCAGGAACAGCACGCAGGATCGCGTAGAATGGCAGGAAGTACCACTCAGGAACGATGTGTGCAGGTGTTACCAGTGGGTTAGCCGGAATGTAGTTGTCCGGGTGACCCAAATAGTTTGGTGCGTAGAACAGGAAGGCACAGAAGAAGATCAGGAAGATCCCCAGTCCGAACAGATCCTTGATTGTGTAATAAGGATGGAACGGAATGCTGTCCTGTTTGTCTTTGATTTCGATACCTGTTGGGTTGTTTGAACCGTGGGTATGAAGCGCCCAGATGTGCAGGATAACCACACCAGCGATTACGAACGGCAGCAGATAGTGCAGGCTGAAGAAACGGTTCAATGTTGGGTTATCGACAGAGAAACCACCCCAGAGCCATGTTACAATCGGATCACCAACAACCGGCAATGCGCCGAACAGGTTGGTAATAACTGTCGCACCCCAGAAGCTCATTTGGCCCCAAGGAAGAACGTAACCCATAAAGGCTGTTGCCATCATCAGCAGGAAGATCACAAGACCTAACCACCACAACAGTTCACGAGGCGCCTTGTAGGAGCCGTAGTACAACCCGCGGAAAATGTGAAGATACACAACGATAAAGAACATGGACGCGCCGTTTGCGTGCATGTAACGCAGCAGCCAGCCATAGTTCACGTCACGCATGATATGTTCAACAGAGTTAAACGCCATATCAACATGCGCTGTGTAGTGCATGGAAAGCACGATACCAGTGACGATCTGTACAACCAGCATAAAGCCTGCCAGGGAGCCGAATGTCCACCAGTAGCTTAGGTTCTTTGGTGTTGGATATTCATAAAGAGCGTGATGCAGCATGCCGAAAATCGGCAGGCGGTGATCCACCCATTTAATAACCGGATTTTTTGGTTCAAATGACATATTGGATCCCCTTAGCCGATTTTTACAACGTTGCCGTCGTCGATAAAGGCATATGGTGGCACCTCAAGGTTGAGAGGCGCAGGACCTTTACGAATACGACCTGATGTATCGTAGTGAGAGCCATGGCATGGACAGAACCAACCATCGAAGTCACCTGCTTCTTTAAGCGGCACACAGCCAAGGTGAGTACAGATGCCCAGCATGACAAGCCATTCTGGATTCTGAACACGATCTTCGTCAGCCTGAGGATCAGGCAATGTGGCCACGTCAACGTCCTGTGCGGCTTTAATTTCTTCAGCCGTTCTATGACGTATGAAAACAGGCTTACCCTGCCACACGGCGGTAATTTCTGACCCTGCTTCAATAGCAGACAGATTAACTTCAGTCGTAGAAAGAGCAAGAACATCTGCAGATGGATTCATCTGGTCGATAAACGGCCAAATTGCCATCGCTGTTCCCACTGCCCCTACGCCACCGGCAGCAATATATAGAAAATCACGACGTACGACGCCGTCTTCCTCTACAGGGGTGGTAGTAGTCATTAAACTTCCCCGGAATTTTGCAAAATAAATCTCTAGCGACCGCTTTTTGTCACCATATTTCCAGAATGTCTAGCCCCAACATGGAAAATATGACAAACAGTCGCAGATTAGCTCTATAAATGTCACACCTTAATAAATAGGCAAACCAAGGATGGAAATCGCTTTATACCAGCCGGATATCGCCCCAAATGTCGGGACAATTATACGTCTTGGTGCCTGTATGGGGGCGCCCGTACATATTATTGAGCCATGCGGCTTTCCGTTCGGAACGAAAGATTTACGCCGATCTGTCATGGATTATAAAGATATCGCCGAAGTTCACAGGCATAACAGCTGGGAAGATTTTGTAGAATCAACCAAAGGACAGCGAAAAGTCCTCCTGACCACACGTGCATCCAAGCCCTATACAGATTTCGCTTTTAGTAATAACGATATCCTGTTGCTAGGACGTGAAAGCGCCGGCGTTCCTGAAGACGTGCACGAAATTGTGGATGGACGCGTGTTGATTCCCATGCAACAAGGAGCGAGATCCATCAACGTTGCCCTTTCCGCCTCCATGGTTCTGGGAGAGGCGTTGCGGCAAACAGATGGCTTCAAGTAAACAAGCGTCAGCGGGTTAGATAAATGTCAGAGATGATCGAAAAGCAAAAAGAGACTGCAGCAAACTGGTTTCGGCAATTGCGGGATGAAATTCGGGATGCTTTTGAAAAACTGGAAGACGAGCTTGTCGGTACGCATTCTGAACTTCCGCCAGGCCGGTTTGAAGTTTCAGAGTGGGACCGGCCTGGGGGCGGCGGTGGCCAAATGTCCGTTATGCGAGGCCGGGTCTTTGAAAAAGTTGGCGTGAACATCTCCACCGTTCATGGAGAGTTTTCAGAAGAGTTCCGTAAAAACATCCCCGGAACTGAACAATCGGGTTCCTTCTGGGCAAGCGGCATTTCTCTTGTTGCCCACATGCGCTCTCCTCTGGTTCCAGCAGTTCACATGAATACCCGCCATATCGTCACTGGCAAATCTTGGTTCGGCGGAGGGGCTGATCTTACTCCGATGTATGTGGATGATCAGGATACGGCCACTTTCCACAACACCCTGAAAGAAGCCTGCGACAAACATAACCCCGCCTATTACCCAGAATATAAGAAATGGTGCGATGAGTATTTCTTCCTACCACACAGAAACGAACCACGCGGTGTGGGAGGGATCTTTTACGACAAGCTGGAAGGGGATTGGGACGCCAACTTCGCCTTTACTCAGGATGTAGGACGCGCGTTTCGCGATGTATATCCTGAAATCGTTCGCCGCCACATGAATAAAAGCTGGACGGCAGAACAGCGCGACCATCAACTGATCAAACGTGGCCGATATGTAGAGTTTAACCTGCTTCATGACCGCGGCACGACATTTGGCCTCAAAACCGGTGGCAACACAGAAGCCATTCTGATGTCCATGCCGCCAGAGGTTAAATGGCCCTAATCTACATTTGAACGCTCCTAAGATACATTATGTGACGACCCTCACACAAATTGACCTTGGGTTCTGTCCCTTGGCCTCCTAAATGAAGATGCGTTGTTAGTTCAACGCCAGAGCATATCAGGTCTGGAGGCCTCTTCGCCTCCCCCTCTCTCAAGCGGTGCATATGAGTGCTGCATCGCTGAAGGGCCATCTGGACCACAATGATATAGTCTCTGTCCCTCTAACTCAGTGGATTGGCAGATCTGCTTGAGGGAACCACCTCCTGTAAAGGCCCCGCCCCAATCGGGGCCTTTCTTTTTCCTAAAATTCAAAAATGGTGATGACGGACACAAGGTACGACCTGCATTTCGTGATGCCCGGCACAGTCGACAGCTGATTGATCGAGTAATGTAAGTTTCAGCAGTGCAGTTCAGCATTGGAGGACAAACAAATGATCAGGTTCAGATACAATTATTTTTCCGTCGCGTTGCAAGTCTTTTGCAAGCTGGTTGCCAAGCCGCAGATGGGTGGAATGACGTTGAAGGCCTGCCAACAATGTAGCTGCCCGCAATAGTTAGCCAACACAATTCTTGGTCATCACTGTCTCCCGATGGCCAGAAATTAAAGCCCCTAATCCTAACGGATAGGGGCTTTTTCTTTGGATAGATATGTTCAGAAAATTAGAGTGTTCCGTAAAGACGATCGCCTGCATCGCCAAGACCTGGAACGATGTAAGCCTTCTTATTCAGCTTTTCATCAAGTCCGGCTACATAAACTTTGATCTCAGGGTGGGCATCCAGCATAACTTGCACGCCTTCTGGTGCCGCAACCAGTGCCATAAAGCTGATATTTTCTTTCTTCACACCATGATCGAGCAAAACATCGACACCCGCTTCTGCCGTGTAGCCGGTCGCCAGCATTGGATCAACAAGAATGTAGAGGCGATCTGCAGCAGTCGGGAGTTTACGCAAATATTCGACAGGGCGTTTTGTTTCCGGATCCCGATACATGCCGATATGACCAACACGCGCGGCTGGCATCAATTCTAACAAACCATCAGCCATACCAAGGCCTGCCCGCAAAATGGGGACAATAGCTGCTTTTTTGTTGGCAAGAACGGGCTGAGTTGTTGAACAAATTGGAGTTTCAATCTGCTCATCGGTCATTTTAAGATTACGAGTAATCTCATATCCCATCAACAGGGCGATCTCTTTCAACAATTGGCGGAATGTTTTCGTGGACGTGTCTTTCATCCGCATATGGCTCAGTTTGTGAACAATCAGCGGGTGGTCGAGAATGTGAAGATTTGGGAATCGTGGATCAAAAGCCATCAATAAATACCTGTCAGTTTCATTTGCTTGCAGAATATAGTCCCCTAAAGAAGGCGGCAAGGTCTCTTTTCCCACAATAATTTTCTGGCTCCCTCCCCCCATATTGTTTTACGGTAAACAGAAAAAGGAGACGGGGGAAAATGACTATTCAATTATTGGATCTTGAAGGCACGGCCTACCAGCGCGGACAGAAACACGGACAAGAACTGGCGAAAAATGTCCAATCCAATATCAAAACCTATCGTGATCGCTTCATGATGGGTGGCGCCAGCCAAGAGCGGATTGATGAAGAAGCTACCGCATGGGCCGATCGACTACAATCCCACGACGCTGAGTATTTTGAAGAAATGCAGGGGATCGCTGATGGATCTAACACGGACATTAAGGACATTGCGCTTTTAAATGCCCGCTACGAAATCTCCTACAGCCTATACACGCAGGAAGCTGCCGCCGCTAATGATATGCCCATGCATGAACCAGACGGTTGTACGGCCTTTGGCATCCTGCCGGAATATTCGGCCAACGGGCATACTTTACTTGGACAAAACTGGGATTGGCTAAACGGCTTGCTCGGCAACCTCTGTCTTCTTCGCCAACGCTCTGACGAGCACCCTGATCATATTCTTCTCACCCAGGCGGGTATCGTGTCTGGGATGATAGGTTTTAACGAACATGGTATCGGCCTGTGTGTAAATGGCTTGTCGTCAAAGGCCGATGGCAAGGAGCTGCATCATCGCCCCTTTCACATGCGGGTGCGGGACATTATGCGAAGCAAGACCTATTTCGACGCCTTAAAAGTCATTTTTGGAACGGACAGAGTTTGCTCCACCAATTGGCTTATCGGTCAAAAAGGTGGGGAGATTCTGGATATCGAAAGCTCCCCTAACGTCGCCCACACCCTTTATCCTGAAAATGGCCTGATCACGCATGGGAATCACTTTATCAACAGGGATGGTATCGAAACTGAATATGAACGTATCGCCCCTTGCAGCTTATATCGCACGCCGCGCCTTGACCGTCTCATTCGTCAAAACAGTCAGAAATGGGACATTGAGCATCTGAAAGGGTGTCTGAAAGATCGGTTTGGGGATCCAAAGGCGATTTGCCGTTATCCCAACCCTGAAGATCCTAATGCAGCGAAGACTGTTACCGTCACTGGCTTGATTATGGATTTGGACGAATTGACCATTGAGCTGACCGATGGTCCACCAGATCAAAACGAGTTTGTGAAATATTCACTGCGCGGGTGAAGATTTCCGTTCACTTAAGCGTTCCGCCAGAATGCGGCCCAGTCCTTCAGCAATCGAATTAGTATTACGCTGAAGCAATCTGATGACGCATCGCCTGTCACATTCAGGCGGTGCGGTATAATTTTCTGGCAGTTTCAAATCAAACTTCGCAAGTAAGGTGCCATCTTCTGCCTCCAGCAAGCGCCCCTTGATCGCAAGGCGTATGCGGGTCCCAACATTCAAAAGGCTCATATCTGCGAACAAGCTGAGGACTGCCACATAAGTAACTTTCCGGCCTTCTTGGCCTTCCAGGCCTCCTTCACGGGCACGCCGTAGGAGTGCCTCATCCTCATCTTTATCAGAAACACTCAGTCGTTCTGTTGCCTGAATCGCACTAAATCCGGCTTTTTCAACTTGCTCGGAGATTCTCGAAACCACGTCTCTGTATAGAGAATCTCCAATTGGCGAATGCCCCTCTCCCTCACCAACGATCAGCACAGTCCGATCTTCAGCCTGAGCGTCAGAAAAACCAACACCTGCCATCATTATAACGGCGATCATTAACAAGAAGGTGGAAGTGAGAGAAAACTTAGCCATTAAATATATTTTATAGGTGTGTTAGGAATTTTTCTTACGAGGGTCATTTGCAGCACGGGCCATCTTGCTGGCAAGTTTCCCTTCCAGCTCCAGCAGATAGGCTTCATACCCCAATTTCCGCAGTTTCTTTGAATTCCCGTACCCTTGAGTACCGTTGATTTTCTTTTCCGCAAGATCGCGGACCTTGATGATTCTGCTGTCGCTATCAGTCATTTACTTTACCATTTTCGATTACCGGTTCGATTTCGTCCCAAACTTGCACAAATCCAGCCATTTGTGGAATATTTTTTTATTCAATTCGCTATGTATTTCAGAAATCGCATTTTATAGTTAGAAGTGATACGCAAAGACTTGACCAAATGGTCAAACTTGGTGTTAGTTCATTTTTTCCAATGAGAAGCATGACAGAATTCGAATTGCGAACAGGGAGACTAGATAATGATTAAACGGTTTAAGCTGGTAGCGGCCGCAGCTGCATTGCTTGCAGCAACAGGTATCGCCAAAGCTGAGGACTTCAAACCAGCCATCGTGTTTGACATGGGTGGCAAGTTTGACAAATCCTTCAATGAAGCAGCCTATAACGGCGCTGAAGAGTTCAAAAAAGAATCCGGCGTTGATTACATGGAATTTGAGGTCACTCAGGTTTCTCAGCGCGAACAGGCAATGAAACGTATGGCACGCAAAGAAGCGTCCATTATCGTTGCCATGGGTTTTGCACAGGCGTCAGCTGTTGAAAAAGCTGCCAAAGCAAATCCAGATACAAAATTCACCATCATTGACATGGTCGTTGATCTGCCAAATGTGCAGTCCATCGTCTTTAAAGAACATGAAGGTTCTTTCCTCGTTGGTATGGCGGCTGCCATGACAAGTAAAACAGGCAAAGTTGGCTTCATCGGTGGTATGGACATTCCTCTGATCCGTAAATTCGCTCTGGGTTACGAAGAAGGCGCGAAATACGCGAACTCCAACGTTGAAGTGTTCCAGAACATGACCGGAACTACGCCGGCTGCATGGAATGATCCAACAAAAGGTGGCGAGCTTGCAAAAAGTCAGTTTGACCGTGGTGCAGACGTTGTGTTTGCTGCTGCTGGTGGTACTGGCACTGGTGTTTATCAGGCTGCGAAAGACAATGGCAAATTTGCGATCGGTGTTGACAGCAACCAGAACTACCTGCACCCAGGCACCATGCTGACATCCATGACAAAACGTGTTGACGTTGCTGTTAAAGAAGCGTTTATGTCTGCGAAAAACGGTACATGGAAAGCTGGTATCAAGGTTCTTGGCCTGAAAGAAGAAGGCGTTGGTTATGCTGTTGACCAGTATAACAAAGATCTCCTGAGCGCAGATATGCTGGCAAAGCTTGAAAAAGCACGTGCTGACATCATCGCTGGCAACATCAAAGTTACTGACTACATGTCCAAATAAGTAAGATTTGAACTCATGACGACTTCTAGCCCGGCGCTTGAACTGCGCCGCGTGAATAAGTGGTTTGGACCGGTCCACGCCAACAAGGACATTTCCTTGAGCGTGGACCGCGGAACCATCCACGGCATTATCGGCGAAAACGGCGCCGGAAAATCCACCCTGATGAGCATCGTTTACGGCTTTTATCAAGCCGATGAAGGCGAGATTTATGTAAACGGGTCCAAGTGCGACATTGATAACCCGCAAGCATCCATTGCCGCAGGTATCGGAATGGTGCATCAGCATTTCATGTTGGTGGATACTTTTACCGTTTTGGAAAATATCATTCTTGGCGTTGAAGGTAGCCCTCTTTTGAAGGAAGGTCTGGATCACGCTAGAAAAGAACTCTCACGCCTAGAAAAAGAATATAGTCTAGAGGTTGATGTGGACGCCGTTGTTGGCGACCTGCCCGTTGGACTGCGTCAACGCGTTGAAATTCTAAAAGCGCTCTATCGCGGGGCGGAAATTCTTATTCTGGATGAACCTACAGGGGTTCTGACACCGCAAGAAGCAGATCATCTTTTCCGGATTTTAAATACTCTGCGTGAACAGGGCAAAACCGTTATTCTGATTACCCACAAACTACGGGAAATCATGGCCATTACAGATAACGTATCTGTTATGCGCCGCGGCGAAATGGTGGCTCACGTGGCGACCAAAGACACGAATCGTGAACAACTCGCCGAATTGATGGTTGGACGTTCCGTCCTGCTTCGGGTGGAGAAGAGCCCTGCTGTTCCAGGCGAAACTGTCATGAAACTGGACAATGTGCGGTATCTGGATCGAGATGGTATTGCTCGCCTTAAAGACATCAACTTGGAAATTAAAGCGGGTGAAATTCTGGGGATTGCGGGCGTATCCGGTAACGGCCAGTCGGAGCTTTTGGAAATTCTTGGCGGGACTTTGCGCCCTGAACAAGGTGCTGTGATCTACAAAGGTGAAGATATCACCAATCAGAGTAAATATAACGCGCGGGATCTTCGTAAAATCGGCCTTGGGCATGTCCCTGAAGATCGTCATAGATCCGGCCTTGTCCTGTCTTTCACGGCAAACGAAAACACCATTCTTGGCTACCATGACAGTGATGACTACAACAACGGCACCACACTGGATCGTAAAGCAATGGTTCAACATTGCGAAGATCACATCGAGAAATTTGATGTTCGCCCAACCAACCCGCATCTAAAAGCATCAGGCTTCTCTGGCGGTAATCAGCAGAAACTAGTGCTCGCCCGGGAAATGGAACAGGACCCCGATGTTCTTCTGGTGGGTCAGCCAACCCGCGGCGTTGATATCGGCGCCATTGAATTTATCCACAAACAACTCATCAAAATGCGTGATGAGGGGAAAGCCATCCTGGTTGTTTCTGTAGAAATTGATGAGGTGATGTCACTTGCTGATCGGATTGCGGTCATGTTTGACGGTGCCATCGTCGGTGAGATTGACGCGCGTGAAGCAACCGAGACAAAACTAGGTCTGATGATGGCGGGTGTCCGTGATGATCAAACGCCGGAGCAAAAAGAAGAGGCAGCGGTTTAATGTCAGAAAATTCTTCGAAATTCGGCTCGCCTGCCAAAGTACCTGCTTGGGTTAATCTGGCACTTATTCCGCTGGTTAATCTAACCGCTGCTTTTATTCTGTCAGGCATCGTCATCCTTATTGTCGGAGACAATCCAATCACCGCACTGGAAGTTCTGGTTTATGGTGCGTTTGGTTATGCGGATGCTATTGGCTACACGCTCTATTACACCACCAACTTTATTTTCACCGGCCTTGCCGTTGCCATCGCTTTCCACTGTGGTCTTTTTAATATCGGCGCAGAAGGTCAGGCGATGATTGGTGGTCTTGGTGTTGGATTGGTGGCGCTATACTTTGATGCCCTTCCTTTCTGGGCAGTTATTCCAATCGCAATTATGGCCGCGGCCATTTTTGGCGGGTTCTGGGCTGCTGTGCCTGCGTATCTTCAGGCAAAACGCGGAAGTCATATTGTGATCACCACGATCATGTTCAACTTCATCGCGGCGTCCATCATGACCTATCTACTGGTTGAGGTTTTAATCGCACCGGGTGGACAATCTCCTGAAAGCCGGGAGTTTGTGGAAAGCACCTGGTTGCCGTTTTTCCATGACTTCCTTCCGATGCCAGAAACTCCCTTGAACGTTTCCTTTCTCTTTGCCTTGGTATTAAGCGCCGCCTTCTATTACTTCCTATGGCATACTCGCTGGGGATATGAAGTTCGGGTGGTGGGAGAAAATGAAACCGCCGCCAAATATGCCGGAATTTCTCCAGCCCGGAACATCATTCTCGCCATGATTATTTCTGGAGCTCTTGCCGGTTTTGTTGGCGTGAACGAAATCCTTGGTGTGCATCATCGATTGATCCTTGAATTTACAGGCGGCTTTGGTTTTGTGGGTATCGCCGTTGCCTTGATGGGCCGCAATCACCCTGTGGGCATCTTCCTGGCTGCGCTTCTTTTTGGTGCACTTTATCAAGGTGGGTCAGAGCTTGCGTTTGAAATGAAATCTATCAACCGCGAGATGGTAATTGTGATCCAAGGTCTGATTATTCTGTTCTCAGGCGCCCTTGAGCATATGTTCCGACCTACCATTGAGAATTTCTTCAAGAAACGTGCCGGCTCTGCCGCGGTGGAGGCGTAAATCATGGAAATTTTTGAGATCTTCATTCTATTGATGGACGCTACTTTCCGTGTAGCCACCCCATTGGTTCTGGCCGCGATGGCGGGAATGTTTTCCGAACGCTCTGGCATTGTGGATATCGGCCTTGAGGGTAAAATGCTGGGCGCTGCTTTTGCAGCCGCGGCAACTGCCTACACCACCGGATCCGTCTGGCTTGGACTGATGGCGGGTATTGTGACCTCCATGGCCCTTTCCATGCTTCATGCCTACGCTTGCGTAACCCATAAAGGTAATCAGGTTGTCTCCGGCATGGCCATTAACATTATGGTGGCTGGCCTGACGCCCACCCTAGCTTTTGCGTGGTTCCAGCGTGGTGGACAAACACCGGCGCTTACCGGTGACGATCGTTTCCATTCCATCACCCTGCCATTTGCAGAAGCGGTTCGGGATATTCCAGTAATAGGTTACACCTACGCTGAGCTGATTTCCGGTCATAACATTCTGGTTTATGTGGCCGCAGCCTCTGTTCCTATTTGTGCATATGTCCTTTACCGCACACGTTTTGGCCTTCGGGTGCGTGCGGTAGGTGAAAACCCACATGCAGTAGATACCGCTGGTATCGTGGTGAACAAACTTCGTTATCAGGCATTGATGGTCACGGGTCTTCTCTGTGGTATCGGTGGGTCCTATCTTTCCACTGCTCACGGTGCAGCCTTTATTCGCGATATGACAGCGGGTAAAGGGTATCTTGCCCTTGCCGCCCTTATCTTTGGTAAGTGGAAACCGGTTCCCACATTATTTGCCTGTCTTTTATTTGCCTTCACGGATGCCTTGCAAGCACGCTTGCAAGGGGTGGATCTGCCAATCGTTGGCGTGATCCCGGTTCAATTCATTCAGGCACTTCCATATGTCCTGACAGTTCTGCTATTGGCAGGCTTTGTCGGCAAAGCCATTCCGCCAAAAGCCATCGGACAACCCTATATCAAGGAAAGATAGACTATGTCTCTTGATCCCCATGTTGCCGCCGATTTTGTAAAATCAAAGGCGGAAGGTTTCGCACCCAGAGTTGGTATCATTCTGGGATCCGGCCTTGGTGGCCTCGCTGATAAAATCGAGGCGGTTGCCAGCATCGACTTTAAAGACATCCCGGATTTTCCCCAGTCCACTGTGGAAGGTCATGCCGGCCGCCTGATCCTTGGGCGACTTGGCGGCATGCCTGTGGTTTGTATGCAGGGCCGTATTCACCTTTACGAAGGTGTCGATCCGCAAGATCTGGCGGTTCCAGTTCGTGTCTTGAAACTTCTTGGCATAGACATCCTTCTGGTGACCAATGCTGCCGGAAGTTTCCATGAAGATATGGGCCCTGGATCTTTGATGCTTCTAAATGATCATATCAATCTTACTGGCCGCAACCCGTTAGTTGGTGAGAATGACGATCGATTTGGTCCCCGCTTTTTCTCCATGGAAGATGCGTATGATCCTATTTTGCGGGAACATCTGAAAGCCGTTGCCAAAGAGTTGGACATCAAACTCCATGAAGGGGTTTACCTTCACTATCTTGGCCCTAACTTTGAAACACCGGCAGAGATCAGAGCCTTTAAAACATTAGGTGCAGATGCGGTTGGAATGTCCACAACACCAGAAGTTCTGGTTGCCCGTCATATGGGGCTCCGTGTTGCAGCCATATCCAACATTACCAATCTGGCCGCAGGCATGAACAAAGAAACCCTCAGCCACGAACAAACGCTGGAATGCGCGAAACTGGCGGCAGAGGACCTTGAAAATCTTGTGATTATTTTCCTCGGCACCCTAAAGCGGGAATTGCTGAAGGCACATATGAAAGAAGAAAATGATGGCGACACTCAGTAAGCTATCCCCGACATCTCACGTCATTGACCGTAACCCAGGTCTTCCTTTTGATGCGGAAGCTATCGACGGCATTCAGGTTAATTTAAGTGCGGTTGAACGCCGGACTTCCTCCTTGGGCGGACGTCGGACTGTCAAAAAAGAACATCAAGCAGCGTGGCTACTAAAAGCCATCTCCTGCATCGACTTGACGACACTCAGCGGTGATGACACACCACGCCGGGTTAAACGCCTGTGTGCAAAAGCAAGACAACCTGTTCGTCAGGATTTGCTGGATGCCATGGGTATGGGTGATAGAGGCCTGACTACGGGAGCCGTTTGCGTCTATCACACTATGGTCGATACAGCGGTCACAGCACTGGAGGGATCCGGTATCCCTGTGGCCGCCGTATCCACCGGCTTCCCTGCGGGATTGAGCCCCATGAAAACGCGGCTTGAAGAAATTCGTGAATCTGTCGCAGCAGGGGCGTCTGAAATCGACATCGTAATTACCCGCGGCCATGTGCTTACAGGCAACTGGAAAGCGCTTTATGATGAAATCAAAGCCTTTCGCGAAGCCTGCGGAGATGCACATCTTAAAGCCATTTTAGGAACTGGTGAACTTGTTACACTTCGTAACGTCGCCAAAGCCAGCATGATTGCCATGATGGCAGGTGCAGATTTCATTAAAACATCCACAGGCAAGGAAAGTGTCAATGCCACCTTGCCAGTAAGCCTTGTGATGATCCGCGCCATTCGTGCGTATGAAGAAATGACTGGTTTCCAGATCGGATACAAACCTGCAGGCGGCATCAGTGCCGCGAAAGATATTCTGGGCTATCAGATTCTGATGAAAGAAGAATTGGGTCACGATTGGTTGCAGCCTGATCTATTCCGCATCGGGGCTTCCAGTCTTCTTGGCGATATTGAACGCCAGCTTGAACATCATGTAACCGGCCGTTATTCCGCCGATTTCCGCCATCCTATGGCTTAAGGACATATTATGAGCATCGCAGAGATCTTTGATACAATGGAATATGGCGCCGCCCCTGAAAGCGATAGCGAGGCCCGAGCCTGGCTTGCCCGTCACAACAGCCAGTTTGGCCTGTTCATTAATGGAAGCTGGACAGCACCTTCAAATAACAGCTTCAAAGCCTTTAATCCCGCTGACAACAGTGACCTTGCAAATTTGAGCATGGCAACATCCGATGACGTCAACGACGCCGTAAATGCTGCTCGAAAAGCGCAGAAGAAATGGGAAAAACTGGGAGGTCCTGCACGTGCAAGACATATGTATGCCCTTGCCCGTGCAATCCAGCGCCATTCACGCCTGTTGGCTGTTCTGGAAAGTCTTGATAACGGTAAATCCGTTCGCGAAACCCGCGACATTGATATCCCGCTTGTCGCCCGCCATTTCTATCATCATGCTGGTTGGGCACAACTGCAGGAAACAACGTTCGCAGATTATGAAGCCATGGGTGTGATCGGCCAGATCATCCCATGGAACTTCCCGCTTTTGATGTTGGCCTGGAAAATTGCCCCGGCCATTGCCGCTGGTAATACTGTGGTTCTAAAGCCTGCTGAACACACGTCTCTCACCGCCCTTTGTTTTGCGGAAATCTGTAAAAATGCAGGATTGCCGGATGGGGTGATCAACATTGTCACGGGTGATGGTACGGTAGGCGACATGATCGTCAATCACGGCGATATCGACAAAATTGCCTTCACCGGCTCAACGGGCGTTGGTCGTCAGATCCGTGAAAAAACGGCTGGTAGCGGAAAACACCTGACCCTTGAACTTGGTGGCAAGTCGCCGTTCATCGTTTTTGAAGATGCAGATATCGACAGCGCCATTGAAGGTGTTGTGGACGCCATCTGGTTTAATCAGGGCCAGGTTTGCTGCGCAGGATCACGTCTGCTCTTGCAGGAAGGCATCTACGATAAATTTATCCAGCGCCTGAAAAACCGCATGGAAAAACTACGTCTTGGTGATCCCCTTGATAAGTGCATCGATATGGGGGCCATCGTTGCCCCTGTTCAAAAGGATCGCATTGAGAAACTGGTCAAGACAGGCTGTGCAGAAGGGGCGGAAATGTGGCAACCTGATATCGAGATGCCACAGGACGGTAGCTTCTTCCCACCCACCTTGTTTACCGAGGTGGAGCCCGCCTGCACAATTGCACAGGAAGAGATTTTTGGTCCTGTTGTGGTGACGCTTTCTTTCCGCACACCTGACGAAGCGGTGAAGATTGCCAATAACACCCGATACGGACTTGCCGCCTCTATCTGGAGCGAGAACATCAATCTCGCACTGGATATCGCGCCAAAACTGGATTGTGGTGTCGCGTGGATTAACAGCACCAATCAATTTGATGCAGCTTGCGGCTTTGGTGGCAACCGCGAAAGTGGTTATGGCCGTGAAGGCGGTATTGAAGGCATGTATGAAGTACTCCGTCCTCGCTTTGAAGCTGGCCTTCCACTTTACAAACCCGCAAAAGAAGTTACGGCAAGTGGTCAATCGGCAAACGCCCCGACCAAATCCGTTGATCGGACACCGAAACTCTATATAGGCGGAAAACAGGCGCGTCCTGACAGCGGCTATTCCCTGCCTGTTCGCAATAACAAAGGCGATCTGATCGGCGAAGTTGGTTTCGGTAACCGCAAAGACATTAGAAATGCGGTTGAGGCTGCCGCCAAAAACGCTGGCTGGTCAAAAGCATCAGCCCATAATCGTGCACAGGTTCTTTTCTATCTGGGTGAAAATCTGGATATCCGGAAAGACGAGTTTGTCGCGCGCATTGTGGAAACAACCGGTGCCACCATCGCCAATGCGAAGAAAGAAGTGGAAGCCTCAATTCAGCGGCTCTTCACTTACGCCGCTTGGGCCGACAAATATGAAAGCCGTGTACACACTCCGCCAATGCGTGGCGTGACGCTCGCCATGAAAGAAACCATTGGTACTATTGGCATTCTCTGCCCTGATGAAAATCCGCTCCTTGCAATGATTTCTCTGGCAGGTCCGGCCCTCGCCATGGGCAATCGCATCGTCCTTGTGCCATCCGAAGCCGCACCGTTAATTGCCACTGACTTTTATCAGATTCTGGAAACTTCTGATGTTCCAGCGGGTTGCTTTAACATTGTTACGGGTAAGCGGGATGAGTTGGCGAAAACGCTGGCGGATCATGACAATGTGAAATCCGTTTGGTATTTCGGCCCTGAAGGTGGCAGCCAACTGGTCGAAGCCTCATCCGCCGGAAACATGAAACGCACATGGTGTAATCACGGTCGTCGCCGTGACTGGTTTGATGCCCGGCAGGCCGAAGGGGAAGAGTTCCTTCGCCATGCTGTTCAAATTAAAAACATCTGGATCCCTTACGGTGAATAGGACCCATAAATGAGTGCAGAATTTTTCCCGCAGGAAATCATCCGTAAAAAACGTGATGGCCTACCGCTGAGTGAAGCGGAGATCCAGTTTATTGTGCGTGGGATAACAGACAATTCAATTTCTGAAGGGCAAATCGCCGCCTTCGCCATGGCTGTCTTCTTTCAGGATATGTCCATGGAGGAACGTGTATGGCTGACCCGTGCTATGGTCAATTCTGGCGATGTAATGGATTGGTCCAACGCCGACCTTGGTCGCCCTGTCGTGGACAAACACTCTACAGGCGGTGTTGGCGATAAGGTCAGCCTGATGTTGGCCGCCATTGTTGCGGCTTGCGGCGGGGCCGTTCCCATGATCTCCGGCCGTGGTCTTGGTCATACCGGCGGCACACTGGATAAACTGGATAGTGTGCCAGGTTACAACACTGCGCCTGATCCTGATCTTTTGAAGAAGGTCGTGAAAAATGTGGGCTGCGCCATTATTG
This sequence comes from Sneathiella sp. P13V-1, assembly GCF_015143595.1. Lineage (NCBI taxonomy): Bacteria > Pseudomonadati > Pseudomonadota > Alphaproteobacteria > Sneathiellales > Sneathiellaceae > Sneathiella > Sneathiella sp. P13V-1. Next base: position 327,247 of record NZ_WYEU01000003.1, read on the forward strand.
GCCAGACATCAGATTTAGCCACTGCGGATCGGCGTTTTTATGCCACACGAGATGTCACTGCGACCGTTGAAAGTATCGCTCTGATCACCGCATCAATTCTGTCCAAGAAACTGGCGGCGGGTCTTGACGCGCTTGTGATGGATGTGAAATTTGGATCTGGTGCTTTCAAGGAAAAATACGAAGATGCTGAAGCACTGGCAAAAAGCATCGTCACTGTTGCCAATGGTGCAGGCATGCCGACAACAGCCATCCTCACCGATATGAACCAGGTTCTGGGGCATACGGCAGGTAATGCGATTGAAGTGCGGGAGACCATTGATTTCCTTATGGGCAAGAATGTTGACAAACGCCTTTTGGAAGTTGTCTCAGTCCTATGTTCAGAGATGCTGGTCATCGCAGGAATTGCGGACGAAACAACGGCACCAATGGCCGTACATGGGGCGCTTAACAGTGGCAGCGCCGCTGAACGTTTTGCCCAGATGATTGCCGCATTGGGCGGACCAACCGACTTGATGACAAATCCGGACAAACACCTTCCCCTTGCCCCGATCAGTCGGGATGTTATTGCGCCGCGTCGCGGCTATATCGCAAAGATGGATACCCGCGCGATGGGTGTTGCCGTGATGGATCTTGGCGGTGGTCGCCATAAGGCAAGCGACAGTATTGATTATGGTGTTGGTCTGTCCAATATTCAGGGAATTGGCGCAAAACTTGGCCCCCGCAACCCGGTGGCAACCATCTTTGCCCGCAACGAAGCACAAGCGGATCAGGCAGAAAAACGTATCTTGGGCGCCATCACCATTGCCGAAGAAGCACCAGCACCAACATCCGCCATAGGCCGCAAAATTACAAAGGAAGATTTATGAGCCGCGCAATCCTAATGGTTCTCGACAGCTTTGGATTAGGGGCGACCCCTGATGCGGATCAGTTCGGCGATCAAGGCGCGGACACATTTGGTCATATTATTAAGGCCGCACATGATGGACGGGCAAATAACGACAATCGAAACGGTCCTTTGCAAATTCCGAACATGGAAAAACTAGGGCTTGTGGCCGCCCATCAGAACTATCATCAAACGCAGAGCGCCTCTGATGATCTGATCGGTTTGTATGGAGTAGCAAAAGAACTGAGCCGAGGGAAAGATACTCCATCTGGTCATTGGGAAATGGCGGGTCTTCCTGTTCAGTTTGATTGGGGGTATTTTCCAACGACAGTTCCCTGCTTCCCGGAAGAGCTGATTAGTCACCTTATCGAAGAATGTGACCTACCGGGCATTTTGGGAAATTGTCATGCGTCAGGAACCGAAATCATCGCCCGCCTTGGCGATGAGCACGTGGCAAGCGGAAAACCCATTTTCTACACCTCTGCAGATAGCGTCCTGCAAATCGCTGCCCATGAAGAGGTTTTTGGGCTAGACCGTCTATATGCCCTTTGTGAAGCCGCCCGTGTAGCCGTAGATGACTTAAACATCGGGCGCGTGATTGCCCGTCCGTTCTTAGGGTCTAATGGGGACTATGCCCGCACGGCAAACCGGCGGGACCTAGCCGTACCACCTCATGCGCCCACGCTGCTGGATATTCTCGAAAAAGAAAATCGATCCGTTATTTCAGTTGGAAAGATCGGGGATATTTTCGCTCATAGCGGCACGGGTAAAGTCGTGAAAGCCGATGGTAATATGGCGCTTGTCGATGCGACACTCTCCGCTATGGATGACTGTCCGGACGGCGGACTCATCTTCACCAATCTGGTAGATTTCGATCAATCCTATGGACACCGGAGGGATGTTGCGGGCTATGCGAATGCCTTGGAAGAGTTCGACAAACGCCTTCCGGAAATCATGAACGCTATGAATGATGACGATCTGTTGATCCTTACCGCTGATCATGGCTGCGATCCCACATGGGAAGGCACAGATCATACAAGAGAGGTTGTGCCAGTTATCGGATACTCCTCTTCCTTGCAGCCCCGCGCGCTTGGCACCCGAGAGACGTTTGCTGACATTGGTCAAACTATCGCTGATTACTTAAACATCCCTGCCCTGAATGCTGGCAGTTCATTTCTGGAAAATTAAATGATCAAAAAAGCGGAACTGCATGTTCACCTTGAGGGCACTGCGACCCCTCTTCTTGTAAAGCAGATGGCAGAAAGAAACGGGGCGGAGCTGGACCCCACAACTTTTGCATCGGATGGTGAGTATCGTTGGTCAGACTTTTGGGAATTCCTGAAATGTTATGATAAAGCAGCAGCAGCGATACGAAGCCGGGATGACTACAAGACTGTCACCTACGATTATCTAAAACGTGCAGCGGCGGAAGGGACCATATATGTGGAAACCTTCTCCTCCCCAGATCATGCGGCCTCCGTTGGCATCTCCTACGAAGATCATCTGATGGGGATCGCAGATGGGATTGATGCAGCCCGCGAAGAATTTGGGATTGAGTGCCGGATCATTGTGACCTGTGTTCGCCATTTAGGACCAGAGAAAGCTCTAGAGGTTGCCAAGAAGGTTGTGAGCACCCCTCACCCTTATGTTGTTGGTTTTGGAATGGGGGGAGATGAGGCCCAGTTCCACCCAAAGGATTTTGCGCCTGCGTTTGATTTGATCCATGAAGCTGGTCTTCCCACAACGAACCATGCCGGAGAGTTTGGCGGCCCTCAGAGTATCCGTGATACGCTGACCCACTTGCCCGTTACCCGAATTGGGCATGGTGTCCGTTCCATTGAAGATCCTGATCTGGTAAGAGAACTGGCAGAGAGGAAAATCGTGCTGGAGGTATGTCCTGGAAGCAATGTCTCAACTGGTTTGTATCCTTCAGTGAAAGACCATCCCATTGACGCCCTTAAGAAAGCTGGGTGTATTGTGACAATCAGTTCTGATGATCCGCCATTTTTCCACACCAGCATTGGTCAGGAATATGATCGCACACAAGAGGCATTTGGCTACAGTGATGACGAGATGCGGACCATTACCCGCAACAGCATTCAGGCCGCCTTCTGCGAAGACAGCCTGAAAGAAAAATTGCTCGCGAAAATCTAGGCTAACCCAGGCTATTCGATCTTCGCATCAGAAGCATCAAAACGTTTTAGTACTTCGTCGCTGATATCCATACCGTCATCGAAGAACAGAACATTTGAGCGATCAACGCCGATGTTGAGTTTTCGCTCCTGCGCGACCACGGCGGCAGTTTTAATGATCAATTCGCTCAGCTTACCCCGTAGCTCTGCCAACACTTCGTTGAGCTTGCGGTTTGCTTTTTGAAGTTCGATTTGAAGGTTACGTTGCTTTTGCTGAAGCGCTGCCACTTTCTGCTGAAACACTTCCGGCGCCAAAATAGCTTGCTGACGCTTCAGTTCATCCGCTTCAGTTTTCAAAACGGCGCGATCAGCTTCCACTTGTGAGCGAACGGCACCCACCTGCCCTTCAATTTTTGCTTTTGCCTCTTTCCAGACACGTGATTTGGCCATCACCCCCGCAACATTGACAATTGCCACTTTGGCTTCAGGGATCTGTTGGGCAGAAGCAGAAGACATCTGACCAGACAGTCCGCCGTTCAGCAGAATACCAACAGAAAGAGAAGCGACCAAAAAGAGGTTACCAGCAAGTTTGCGCACGAAAGGCTCCAGTTCTCAAAATTAATTTGTTGAGGTTGCCCAAGAACATATCAAAAGCACCCCCAATACCGCAACTTATACAATCGCCTAAATTTGGCAAAATTCAGACGCTTTTCCATTCCTGTATATGGTCAGACATCTCAAATTCGGGAATGGGTGGATGGCTTTTGGGTGTACCCAGATACAGAAAGCCAATAATTTCATCCAGACCTGTTGCACCGAGACGCGTTTTTACCGTTTCATCAAAGCAAATGTCACCGCTTCGCCAAATGCCTCCGAATCCCAGAGCATGGGACGCCAGCATAATATTTTGGGCCGCCGCTCCAGCAGATAGCAACTGTTCAGATTGCGGAATTTTAGGATGATCCTGGATCTTGGCGATAACCGCAATCACCAAAGGGGCTCGTAGCGGTTTCTTCAGTTCTTTTTCAAGGGCAGCATCAGACGCGTCAACATCCTTCTTCTTTAGGGCTTCTGCATATATCTGACCCAACTCGTGCCGTGCATCGTCCTTAAAGAGAATTATCCGCCATGGACGAAGACAGGCATGGTCTGGTGCGCGCAAAGCCGCTTTTAATATCTTTTCAAGATCATCCCCAGCTGGCGCTGGCGCCTCCAGCAATGCTGTTGATTTTCTGGTCAATAAAGCTTCGATCGCATCCATTAACGCTGCCTCTCCCAATTCTCTGATTTTTCCACCTATTTCTGTAACTTAATCCTATTTCAAAAAGACACAACCATCCAACTTTACATTAGGAATTAAAAAAAAGGATTGTCCAATTGCGTCAGATCAATTCATGATTGTTATCTGTGTCCTACACTCTCTTCACAGACCATAAATCGAATGCGAGGCGATGAAATGTCTATAAAAACGATAATCTTACATCTGACTAACGACGACAAACTTGATGGAAGAATTGAGGTGGCCCTTGGTTTGGCAACTCAGAACGGTGCGCATGTGACCGGTATCTATACCGTGACGCCTGCAACACCGCCAACCTCTTTCATGGGTTACATCCCACCAGAATTCATTGAACGCACACGCGCACAAGAAGCTGAAAATGCCGAAGCAGCGGCAGGTAAGCTGAAAGAAGCTGCTGCACGCGTTGATGTCTCTGTCAGCACCTTTAAAGAAGAAGGCTATGCGCTGGACATCTTGAACAAATATGCGATTGCTGCTGATCTGGTGATTATTGGTCAGGTAGATCCTGATGATGACAAATCTGCTCAGTATCAATATCTAGCGGATGAACTGGTTGTTAGCTGCCCAGCTGCTGTTCTGGCAGTTCCTTATGCGGGCACCTATCATAACTTTGGTGAGCGTATTTTGGTTGGCTGGAACGGAACACGCGAAGCTGCAAATGCTATTCAGGCAGCAATGCCATTCCTGCAAAAAGCAGATACGGTAACACTTCTCAGCATCAACCCTGACAGCGATCAATCTCAAGAAAATGAAGCTATTGAGGCTCACCTGAAACGTCATGGTGTGAATGCGACAGTTAAAACAACTCACTTTAAAGACGTGGGTGTCGGCAATGCATTGCTCGACTCCCTCGTGGATTATAACGCTGACATGCTGGTCATGGGCGCTTACGGTCACAGCCGTATCCGCGAAATGATCCTAGGCGGCGCAACACAGGAAATTCTGGAGCATATGACGGCACCAATCCTGTTTAAACACTAAACCGGGGCTTCGGTCCCTGTTTCGAAGGGGGCATCTTACACTCTCCACTCCATCCATCACCTTGGTAAGATGTCCCCTTTTGAAACCTCCCTCCATTCACCGGACGGGAGCTTTTTCAATTCCAGCTTTCCGATGGATTTTCTAATCAGCCTCAAAGTTGGACATCCAACCGCAGCCGTCATTCGGCGTACTTGCCTGTTCTTTCCCTCGGTGAGTTCTATCTCAATCCAGGTATCCGGAATGTTTTTTCGAACTCTTATGGGCGGTATCCTGTCCGGCACCTCTGGTTGCGGGTCCAATACGCGAACCTTGCAAGGTTTTGGCTTGTAACCTTTAAATTCCGGTCCAGCAGCCAATGCAGATAGCTGTTCTTTTGATGGACTACCTTCCACCTGCACCCAATAAGATCTCGGGTGGGCAAAACTCGGATCCAGCAGCTTTTTTATGAACTTTCCATCATTAGTCAGCAATAGAAGCCCTTCACTATCCCGGTCCAAACGGCCCGCCGCATAAATTCCTTTTGGCAAGTTAAAACCATCAAGGGCCGGATGGCCGCCTTCGCTTGTAAACTGACTTAAGACACCATAGGGCTTATTAAAGGCTATATATCTGAATTTACTTTGCAAATTGATGCTTCCTTTCACCTCATATGGCGAATACGACACATAAATTTTATTTCTCTTCAACCGATGTGAAAAAGAAACGATTTTATTAACTTTGTTGCCTTATTTTGAGGACCACTCAGTAATTTGTACAGGCACCATTGCCGAAATTCAGATCGTTGTAAATCTGACAAAACAAACAAAAGTACCTGCACCCTGGGATGGGTGCCGGGCTAACTGCGGAGTAGTACGGGCGAAATGAGTGAGTTACCACCCTTGAAAATTCTGTTTGTGGGAAACAGAGAGGGGGATGCGCAACAATTTTCTTGGTTGATTTCAAATATCAAGAAACCGGTTATGGAAATCATGTCCGTACCCGATGCTGATGCGCTACTCAACCAACGCAGTAATGCGGGGGCCGACGCTATTCTTCTGGATTTGGATTCGACAGGTGATTCCGATTTCGAAACATTAAAGGCGTTAAGGGCAACTTTCTCCACAACTCCGGTTGTTGTTCTCACTGAATCCGAAGACGAAGACGGTCAACTGGCCATTCGCAACGGGGCACAGGATTTCATAGGGCGCGGTCAACTCACAGCTGCAAGCCTGGCGAGAAGTCTGGTCAGTTCTATTGAACGTCAAAAAGGCCAACAATCCACTCAGGAAAACAGCCCTCTTTTAGAATCGGCAACGGCAGTTCTAAATCGCCTGCCTATGGGGGTTATTCTAGTAACGGCGACTTCGCAAGTCCTGTTTATGAACGGTAAAGCAAAAAACTACCTTGATCAGGGGGATGGCCTCAAGGTTGATCAGAACAGAATCTGCCGGGCGGCCCTATCAAGTGAAAACAAGCAGCTCTCCAATTTGCTTCAAAGCGTCTTAAACCAAGAAAGCGAAGAAGCTACTGACGGTGAATTTGCCATGTCGGTAACGAGAGAGCAAAAGGATACTCCTCTAACAGTTATGGTAGCGCCCATTGGAACAGGTATCGCGGGTAAAGGCGCAGTTCTTTTTGTGTCAGACCCCAGCGAACCTGTCGAATTATCGATTGATGCCATTTGCGGTCTATATGGCCTCACACCTGCAGAAGGCAGATTGGCATTGGGGTTGACCAATGGCTATAAATTGGATGACCTTGCTGAAGAATGGAACGTCAGCATGCATACTGTCCGTTCCCAACTCCGTCAGATTTTCAGGAAAACTGACACAAGCCGGCAAAGTGAGTTGGTCAAACTTATTCTGACCGGACCCGCTGCTCTAAAGGCGACACCAATTCTGTAAATTGCTATCGCCTTTAGATTACACTTCAGCTTTCTTCAATGTTCTCTGGTGGATTGGAAAAATGAGCCCAGTCTTCTCTTCCGCCCTTATTTTCCACATAATTGATCAGTGCACTCACCGGACGACGGTCATATTTTTTATCCGTCCCCTCCATCAGAATGGAAAGCGCTCTATTTATTGATAGTGCCGGACGATAAGCCCGCGCACTTACCATTCCCACATAATCATTTGCCACCAACAGAATACGGGCTGGCAAACTGATTGCCTCTTCTTTCAAGCCCCGCGGCTGACCGCTACCATCCCAATGTTCCTGCAACTGACGCAATGCTTCAGCAACAGGCAAGTCAAAACGCACCCCTTCCAGAAGATCTGCACTTGCAAACATGCTATCTCGAATGATCGCTTTCTCTTCATCCGTCAGATTTTCAGTTTTGGTCAGCAACTCAGGTGGGACAAGGATTTTACCCAAATTCATCAAATTGCCGGCGATATCTACGGTACGGCGGATACGATCTTCCGCACCGAGTTCCTCTGAAATAGCGATGGCGACTTCCGCAACCCGGGCAGACTGGTTTGCAGAATAGGGATCACGTCGGTCCAAAAATGCCACCAAAGTGCGCACCAGGCTTCGAAGGACTTTCTCGCGCTGTTCGCGTTCTGCGACGACTTCCGTAATATCCTGAAATACACCAAGCATTTCGGAGCCATGTTCATCCCCTTTACCCAATGGGACAAATTCTGACATCCACACTCGATCGCCTTCTTCTGTCTGCACATGAACCAGTTCACTTTGAATTTCTTTTTCTCGGCGTCCACGATCCAGGATTTCTTTAAGCTGATTTCCCACGTCTTTGTTAAAAGCTGTCAAAAGTGAACGCCCAATAATCTCCGTTTGATTCATTTGCGCATCATCAGCCGCCATCTTGTTGGCAAAGGTGTAGTGGTCATCTTTGTCAAACACAGCAATGGCATTCGGTTGCTGGTCCGTTACAATCTTGAGAAATTCAGTGCGTTCAGAAAGATTATCGGCTGTTTCTTTATATTTGGCAGCCAACTCAGCGGCACGCAATGAAGTACCATGACGCCATACCGCAATAACCGTACCTGTGACACCGATAATCAGCAGGAGAAACACCCCAAGCATTGTGTTAAGACGCTGCTTCGATTCCGCAAGTGCTTCTATTGTTGTTATACTCCGAACGAGATACCAAGGCGCACCTGAAATAGCACGGCCTGTTACCAGTACTTCATCGCCAAGATAGTTGCTGCGAGCGGCAAAACTCCCTGGGTTTTCTACAACGAAAGCCGCCGCTAATTTGGCGTCTGCCGTGAGTTTTCGTTTCAATGCGTCTGTACCATCTCCTAGTGGAGAGATATAGTCGATCAGCTTGTCACTTTTGCGAACAAGATAGGTATCCGTTGTCTCTAACGTGTCACCTGGTTGGTGCAGGGTTGGGAAGAGTGACTTCCTGACCGTTCTCAATCCAACAATAAAGCCAATGATATCGTCTTTCGACCCTTCATTTTGGATAGAGTAAACGGGTTGAACAAAGCCCATTGTAGGCTCGCCATCCAATCCTTCGTATATGTCTATGATCGCAGCAACACCATTTGCAGCTTCTGCCATCCCTGCACGGATTGCCGGGTTCATCGGCGGCATACTTCCACTGGATACGAGAAGCTGACCTGTTGCGTCAGTCAATGCAATACCGGCTCTACCCGGGCGCGCCACATTGGCCCTTATTTCCGGTTCCTCTGGCTCCCAAAAACCGCTTATCACTGCCTGATTATTTAGCAGGTTAATCAAATAGCCGGCCTCAGGAACATCAGTGATCTTGCTTCCATTGTCCCCTGTCTCAATCACCAACTGCGTCAAATAGATTTGCAGCGATTCATTTTCGGCGAGCGAAAGAACAGCCGCTTTTTGCTCCGTAATCCACCGTTGTACATCCGCAGCACGACTGTCTGCGACGATGCCAAGCTGAACTTCCCAGTTTTGGATATCTCTTTCTCTCTGACTATTTACAAAAGAAAGAGTTCCCCATACTCCCGCGATGACGACTGACGCCAATGCAATCGCACCAACTGACAGAATTTTATAGGTGCGCTTGCGCGTACTGGTTTCTTCAATAATGTCCGACATATTTTTTTCCGCTAGGGTATCAGTGTTTTTTACCTTGAGATCCAATGCAACAGATTGAACAACAAGCATTATTTAGTAGCCCAAAACTATTTCACGATAAAATGAACTAACGATTAACAGTTATTAACCATTTTTGCCCGATACTCTAGATAATTGCATAAATTCTACTTAATGAATGTAAGCACAGGAAATGAAAAAGCGACTTTCAGTCAGTAAACAACTTCTGTTGGCATCTTTGTTGTCGATGGGCCTGGCAACCACCGGGATGGCGGAGCCTGCTGAAGCAAAAACTGTATTTGGCTTCAAGGGATACAGCCACAACACCTTGAAACCATTTCCAAAATGGCGACGTGTTCTTGATGAATACAAAGAACGCCCTGGAGATTGTAATAGCGGTCAACTAAACGCCTGTGCATTCAAGAAGTGGAACGAGTTGATCGAAGAGCTCAAAGACAAGCCGAAGAAATTCCAGTTGGGCAAAGTAAACAGCTACATGAATCTTTATCGCTACATGCTGGATCCAATTAACTGGGGGGTGAAGGACTACTGGGAAATTCCAAAGGAGTTTTTTGCTAAATTCGGTGACTGTGAAGACTATGCAATTGTCAAATACTTCACCCTGCGTGCGCTAGGTTGGGAAGCCGATGATTTACAGATCGTCGTCCTGCAGGATCTGAATTTGCGAATTGCCCATGCCATTCTCACCGTCAATCTGGATGGCAAAAAAATGGTACTGGATAATCAGATCAGTCTGGTTGTAGATGCAAAACGCATTCGTCACTACCGGCCTATCTATTCGGTAAACGAAAAGGGTTGGTGGCGTTATAAACCTTCATGAACTCACAAATTTCAACAAAAAAGCCCCGGAAAAATCCGGGGCTTTTTTTTTGAGATTGATCTCTTAGCTATTGTCGTTTGGCAACGCTTCTTCCGGGAGAGTGACACCCAGAGTGCTGTTCAAGCGACCCATAGTTGCAAGCAGACGATACTTGGCAAACAGAACTGCATATTCAACAGTTGTCAAAGCAGTACGAGAGTTGAACAACTCGTTGTCTGCGTCCAGCATATCGAGAAGATCACGCTGACCGATCTGGAATTCCTGACGGTAAGTCGCAGCCACCTGACCGTTCGCAACCACCTGATCACCAAGTGAAACGGAACGAGCCTGTGAGCGCATCAGTATGCTCCAGCTTTGGCGAATTTCTTCTTCAACCAAACGCTCAAAACGCATTTTACGCTGTTTGCTTTCGGAGCTGCGCTCCATAGCTTCCTGCTGGCGACCGACATCGATACCGCCACGATACAGGTTGTAACGCATACGAACCATTGCAGTGAAGTCGTCGCTGTGACCTTCAACACCGTCTAGATCATTGTTGGCAGAAGCACCAAGCTCAAGGTTGACCGTTGGATAGAAGTTAGCTTCCGCAGCTCTGATTTCAGCTTCAGAAGTTACAACATCTGCATTTGCGAAGCGAATGTCAGGGTTGCTTTCGAGGCCGATTGAAACCACGTCTTCCAGTGTGTCTGGAATAATATCATCCTTGAAGGACGGCAGTTCCAGATTTACAGGAGCCTCACCAACCAAGCGGCGGTATGCAATTTCTGATTCATCCAGCTGACGGAGAGTTTCTGTCAGAGCAGCTTCAGCGGCAGCGACACGAGATTCAGTCTGCTGTACATCACCAACACCACTTTGACCTGCGTCTGCACGATCACGGATTTCTTTCAGTGTACGCTTGTGGATTTCCAGATTTTCCGTCGCAAGGTTTACAACTTCGAGATTACGAAGAACGTCTAGGTATGCCTGAACAGTATCGAGACCGATTGCTTCAGAACGTTCACGAACGCGGTATGCTGCACCATCAATGCGGCTTTCCTGACGATCGACCTCTGCCGCACGGAAACCACCGTCAATCAGTGTCTGTGTCAGAGTAATGCTACCCTCAGTACGTGTCAGCCACTCATCATCAATTGTGTTGGTGTCTGTCCACTCTTTACCAGCGCCAATCGCAAGATCAACTGATGGATAGTATAAACCTTCAGCTTGCTCCAGCTCCTGACCGATCGCGCGACGGTTAGCAGCAGCTTCCGCAATTTCAGGATAGTTTGTGACGGTTGCCTGAACCGCATCTTTCAATGACGCGGCCTGAACCGGTGCCGCCATCAGAGCGCCTCCGAACACAGCTGCCACTACACCCGCTGAAATCACGTTGCGAGCGCTGATTGAGCTAATTTTGGACTTCATGCCCCTCTCCCAAAAAAGAATTTCTGTCTTACAGGATACTAAACTTCAATACCTGGTCAATACTTCCATACTCATCATTTAATGAGATGGAGTAGTATTTATCACCTTGAGTGTCAACCACTTGTCCGCAAGGTGTGTCAATTCTGCTCACTGTTTTACAGTAATTCGCCCATGCCTTAACAGTACAAATACAGTGCCTCAGAAAAAAATCACATAGAGGCGTCAGATTGTGGCTAATATGCAACTTATGCCATACTTAAATTTATGAAGTGGTCAAGTTGGCCGTCCGCCGCCCCACAAACACCCAATATCCACACCCGCATTTTGAGTATTTTTTCCAAAATCACAAAACTTCCACAACAATACTACATAAGATTCGTATGATTCGTGGTTAACAACCCTCACACAGAAATTCCATTTCTTTGAATTTCTGTGTTATTTCAATGAAATTTATGGTTAACATTTAGACATCTCACAGCAGATCGCCGTTTAACACCAGTGCAAAATGGGCGATTCTCAGATCACACTGACCAAAAATTTGGAAATGAACAAATTTGAGGCGTTTTTTAGGGGATTAGAGACTTATTAACATGTTTTTCATCAAATGGTTTCTTAATCACCGCGTTGGCTCATCAGCCACGCTTTTCTGGGTACCAAGTAACTGACATTGGACACGCATATTTAAAGGGGGAGTTCTACCGACTTACCAAGCCGCTCACTTTATAGCTTGGTAAAGCAAGTAGTTCTTGAATTTTCAGGGGACGGTGCCTCGCATATCCGCCCCGATACGGAAAATTGAAACATGACAGATCAAACCAGTAGTGCAGGTAAACGCCCAAATTTGGGCGGGGAAAGTTTCGACCAAAAGGCGGCTGAGAGCTTAAAGCACGCGGATCCGCATATGGCACATCGAGATGCCGAAGAGATGAAAGAGAGTGCGGCTGCCGCCAGCAATCCTGAAGCTGAAGGCTGGGAAATCAACCTATCTGAAGTCTCCAGAACGGATCACGACAGCCTGCTTGGCTGCCTTGTCGCGATGACAAAAATCTTTGATGATCCAAGAACATCTGACGCCTTAATTTATGGTCTTCCTTTAGAAGATAATAAACTGACACCTGGCCTATTTGTACGCGCAGCTGAGAGAATCGGCGTTAGCGCGAGAGTTACAAACAGGAAAATTAGCAAAATCCCAGACATCGTTCTGCCTACAGTATTGCTGCTTAAAGATCGTCGGGCTTGCGTCCTTTTGAAAAGAAGCGGTCAGCAAGCTGAAGTCATTTTCCCCGAGACTGGAGAGGGAACTCAAACAGTTCCCTTGAAAGAACTAGAGGATCTATATGCAGGTTATGCAATTTTTATGCGACCTAACTTTAAATTCAGGGTTGCAAAGGATGATCGTCTGGAAGAACGCACAGGCTCCTGGTTCTGGGGAACCATCTGGAAGTTCTGGCCAACTTACGCTCAGGTGGTTGTAGCCGCATTTCTTATCAATAGCTTCGCGATCGCGAGCCCCCTATTCATTATGAATGTCTACGACCGTGTTGTACCGAATAAGGCATTGGAAACGCTATGGGTTTTGGCTTTCGGTGTCATAACAGTTGTGGGATTTGATCTTGTCCTGAAGACCTTGCGATCTTACTTTGTTGATAATGCAGGCAAGCGTGCAGATGTACTCCTCTCAAGCCGGATTTTCGAGCAGGTATTGAACATTCAGGTAAAAGCCCGCCCCCAATCCTCGGGCGCTTTTGCCAATCACCTGAGAGAGTTTGAAACGCTCCGTGATTTCTTCACTTCTGCGACCGTAACAGCTCTGGTTGACCTGCCGTTCCTTGGCGTTTTCCTGTTTATTATTTTCCTGATCGGCGGTCCAATTGCCATTGTTCCTGCGATCGCTGTTCCCGTGGTGATCATCCTCGGTCTGTTACTACAACTTCCTATGCGAAGGGCAGTTGCCAAAAACACAGAAGAGAACTCGCAAAAGCATGGTGTGATCATTGAAACTATTTCCGCCCTCGACACAGTTAAAAGTCTGGGCGTGGAAGGTCACATGCAGAAAGAGTGGGAGCGCTTTGTCGGACAAACAGCCAAAACCAGTGTAACGTCCCGCTTTTTCGCTGGCCTAGGGATCAATTTGTCCGCAGCGGCCATGCAGCTCGTTACCGTATTTGTTGTGATCTATGGTGTGACATTGATGTCAGATCCCGATTCTACAATGACAATTGGCGCTTTGATCGCTTCTACAATTCTAACGGGCCGGACAATGGCACCGCTTAGCCAGATCGCGGCACTTCTAACACGTCTTAATCAGGCGATGGTCGCCCTGAAAGGGTTAAACCAGATCATGGATCTGCCTGTGGAGCGGGATGCACAGAAGCGTCAGCTGAGCCGCCCGAACATTAAGGGTGAAGTGGAGTTCAAAGATGTCACATTCAAATATCCTGGAACTGATCTTCCTGCGCTTTCAAATGTGTCGTTCAAAATACGCCCCGGTGAAAAAGTGGCGATCATTGGTCCGGTGGGATCAGGGAAGACCACGATTTCAAGATTGCTGATTAATCTGTATGAGCCGGATGAGGGGGCTGTCCTTGTGGACGGGACTGATATTCGTCAGATTGATCCATCGGACATTCGTCGCTCGGTCGGCAGTGTGATGCAGGATGTCACCCTGTTCCACGGCACTGTGCGTCATAATATTACCATGGGCCACCCTCAAGCCGACGATGAAATGATCCTCCGCGCCTCCAAACTTGCCGGGGTTCATGATTTCGTCAGCCGTCATCCACATGGATACGACCTTCTTGTTGGCGAAAAAGGGGCGACACTTTCTGGTGGTCAACGTCAGGCACTTGGTATTGCCAGATCACTTCTGCCAAACCCACCGGTTTTGATGTTTGATGAGCCGACCAGCTCCATGGATTTGAACTCGGAGAAACGTTTCATCTCCCGTCTTCAAAGCTACGCTCAAAACAAGACACTTATTCTGGTGACACACAGAACATCCCTGTTCTCCATCGTCGATCGGATCATTGTTCTTGGGAACGGTAAAATCGTTGCCGATGGCCCGCGCGACGAGGTCCTGAAAATTGGACAACGTCAGAACAAAAAGAAATCTGCATAACCGTCCGGAAGAATTTAGAGAGATATAGGCTAAGAATATGTCCAAAAAGAATAACTGGAATGACGCAGATTTTGCTTCTGATGTGGCGGCTGCGGAAATACAAGGGCCAAGCCCAAAATCACTGCTTTTACTATTTGGTGTTATTGCCTTCTTTGTGGCTGCCTATATTTGGGCGGACAACGCGATTCTGGATGAGGTAACTCGCGGTGACGGTAAAGTTATCCCTTCATCACAAGTTCAGGTCATTCAAAACCTTGAAGGTGGCATCCTGAAAGAACTTCTGGTGCGCGAGGGTGAGATCGTTGAGAAAGGTCAAATTCTTCTTCGTATTGACGATACGGGTTTTGCAGCCAGATTTGGTGAAATTGAATCTCAATACATGAATCTGCTTGGCAAGATCGCCAGGCTGGAGGCAGAAGCTGAAGGCAAGGGAGTAAACTTCCCTCCAGAACTCCTGGCGGAAGCGCCTACCATTAGTCAGCGTGAACAAAGTTTGTTCAATGCACGTCAGGCTGAACTGCAATCTCAGATTTCCATTTTGCGTCAGCAGTCTCAGCAAAGAAAACAGGAAATTGCTGAAATTAACGGTAAGCTGGATCAACTCACTGCTAGTCTGGCACTGGTAACTGAGGAGCTATCCATTACAGAACCACTCGCGGAAAAAGGTATTGTTCCGAAAGTTCAACTGCTTCAATTAAAACGCGAAGTGAATGAGCTTCGTGGTCAGATCTCAGCTTCAAGACTTGCCCTTCCTCGCGCTCAAGGTGCGTTAAGGGAAGCTAACCAGCGTATTGAGGAAAAAATCCTGAATTTCAGAAGTCTCGCCTCTCAGGAACTCAGTGTTTCCCGTGCTGAATATGAAGTGGTTCGCCAATCAATTCTGGCGGCTAAAGACCGGGTTACCCGTACAGATGTACGCTCGCCGCTTAAAGGTGAAGTGAAAGCGCTTCACATCCAAACACTAGGCGGTGTTGTCCGCCCAGGTCAGGATATTGTGGAGATTGTTCCGATTGAGGATTCCCTACTAGTGGAAGCAAAAATCCGACCATCGGATATTGCCTTCCTGCGCCCAGGACAACAAGCCACGGTGAAAATCTCGGCCTATGACTATTCCATTTATGGCGGTTTACCTGCCAAGCTGGAAAGGATCAGTCCGGATACCATTACTGATGAACAAACAGGTGAAACCTTCTATCAGATTATTGTTCGGACAGAAGAGAACTCTCTAAAACGTGGCGAAGAAATATTCCCGATTAAACCTGGTATGATCGCTACAGTTGATACCCTTACCGGCCATAAGTCGGTGCTGGACTACATTTTAAAACCAATTCTGAAAACCAAGAACAACGCTTTGAGAGAACGCTAATGATTGCAAAATCACTTATTCTCGCCGCGTTAGGTATGGGTTTGATGAATGCACCTTCAAACGTTTCGGCGACTGAAAACGGTCTATTTGGAACTACGGAGATACCATCTCGAAATCTGGATGCCTTGCCACAATGGAAGCGTGTTATCTCAAGTTTTCCAGAACTGGAAAAAGCGGCCGCGGAATGTGACCGTGATATCCTGCGCTGTGGATCGCAGCAAATGACGCTGTGGCGCACAAAAATTCAGGAGTTGGAACACGCAAGCCTCAATCAAAAGGTGCGTGAAGTGAACCGTTTTATCAACAAGTGGCAAATTGCCAAAGATCAGGATCTGTATAAACAGGCTGATCATTGGGCAGCACCTCTTGATTTCCTACCGAACGGTGGGGATTCTGAAGATTTTGCGATTATGAAATATGTCAGCCTGAAAGAGTTGGGGGTTAAGCCGGAAAACATGCGGCTCGTGGTGACAAATGATGTCCTGCGCGGACAGACCCACACGATCTTAGGCCTCACGGCAGCAGGTAAGACATATATCCTGGACTCGCAAAATGACAGCGTCCTTGAGGAGGGACTCGTGAAATACTACGTCCCTTTTTATTCAGCAAACGAAACCACCCGCTGGGCACATATCCCCGGCCACTTAGCACGTCAGGGGAATGTTGGGGGGAATAAATAATGACTGAAACAATGGCAAATATGGAATTAAACAAGTTTATGGCCAATGATCTGCCGGATGAGGCGGATGGTGGTAACAAAAAACCCCTCCTTATTGGCGGTATCCTAGCCTTGGCTTTGGCAATTGGTTGCGTTTTTGTTTCCAATTCCTTTATCAGCGGAAAGCAGACAGCTCTTCTCGAAGAGTTGCAAACCCGGCAAGAAATCGCGGTTGAAGGCCGTGCCAATCTATTGGCGGCCTGGTTAGATGAAACTGCGCAACGGGCGAAGCCGATTACGGCCAGTCCGCTGTTCCAATTGTTTGCAACGGAAATTGGTATTTCAGGTGGTGGAAATCTTCCGCAAGCCCTTCAAAACCAGTTGCCTTACATGCAGAATGCAATCACTAGCTTTGTTCAAGAGAACCAGTTGGTTGGCGCCTATCTTATTGGACCTGATGGCCGAGCTTATCTGGCCTCTGCGGGCGCACCGGGTTTGAGCGATGAACAACGTGAAAAAGCGGTTAGCCAATATGACCGATCTGAAATCACTGTATCACCACTGCGTGATGCAAGTGACGACCTGCTCATTGATTATATGATCCCGATCTTTGCACCGCAAGCAACCGCTGGTGAAGAAAAAGGCAAAGTGACAGGCGTGTTGGTCATGGTGCTAAGTGCCTCCGATGCAATTAACACAGCCCTCAAGCCATCAAAACTTGATGCAGAGGGGCAGGTTCTTCACCTTTATCAGAAGCAGGGCGATAACTACGCGTTGGTTTCCCCGTCAAAAACCCCGAAAATTGCGAAAAGCAATACATCAGACATGGGCCAAGACTTTGGCTTACGCCCACTAAACTCTAACGGTACGTTCTATTTCACATCTGGCAACCAGGTGACAGGTACTGATTGGATGGTCTTGCAAGGACTACCTCAAAGCACTGCATTATCGGAGTTGGAGACCTACAAGTTTTCAATCTATGGCCTATCCGGCAGCTTTTTCCTGGTTGTGATCAGTATTGTCAGCGGCATCTGGTTTAGTCTGAAAAGCCAAAATGCCAAAGATATGGCTGACCAATACAAAACGCTTGCACAGCAAATCAATGCACAGCGCCGTCTACTTGGCAGCATCAATGGAAGTATCGAGGACCTTATTGGTCTGACGGATGCGCAAGGATTTTACGTTTATGCCAACCCTGCCCTCGCCCGTTTTACAGATTTCCCGGAAGCCTCAATTGCCGGTAAATCCGACCGAGATCTGTTTGGCGACGTCGCGGCAAGAAAACTGGATGAGATGAACCAGAAAGTCATGGTCAGCGGTCAGCCGACAAATGACATTTTTGAAATGGATACCGCCAATGGGGTCCGGATTGTTCGCGTCGAAAAATCCAAACTGTCTGATGACAGCGATTCCTTTATGGGTATTGTGACCGTTATCGGTGATATCACCGAATATATCACCTTCCAGCGCCAGAAAGAGGAACAGGGTCGCAAGACAATCTCAATCCTTGTGCGCATGATGGAAGAAAATGATCCATATCTCGCCGGTCATTCACAGCGGATGGGAGAACTTTCCAACAATGTTGCCAAGATTTTGGATATCCCACGTGAGGAACGCCAAAATATTGCAACCTCTGCGAACCTTTCACAGATTGGTAAAATCTCGATTCCACCGGAAATCCGGACAAAAGAAGGCCGTTTGACCGACGAAGAAATGAACATCATGAAAGGTCATGTGGACCGCGCGGGTGAATTGCTCGGAGAGATGGATATCGATGAAGATGTGATTACAGCCGTAACACAGATGTATGAGCGTCAAGATGGATCCGGCTATCCGAAACAACTTTCTGGGGATGAGATTAACGTCTCCGCCCGTATTCTGGGCATGGCTGATATTCTGGTCGCGCGTGTATCACCGCGCTCCTACCGTCAGGCAATTACCGTGGAAGAAGCCATGGAAGTATTCCGCACAAATCCGGAGAAATATGATCCGAAGGTCGTGACGGCGTTCGATGAATTCTTAAAAACAACTGACGGAAAGACGCTAGTCGATAGTCTTGAAGGTGGAATTGGATAATAAAAAAGGGCCGCTTTTAGCGGCCCTTTTTATTCGGTTGAACCTCGATTAGGATTCGTCCGAGATGATCTTATCAGCCAGGGCTTCGCTTGCGTGGCTTTCTAATTCTTCTAAAGATGCGCTATGTAACAGTTCGGCATTAACGGTCAGAACGCCATGATGGTCCGCATCTTCTGAATAAGTTGCTACCTCTACACCTTCGCTCGCTGCGACATTGAGCGCATCAAACAAGGCATCCAGATCGACCAGTTCATTTTGGTCATCAATCATTACGTTCGCACCTTCCACATTCGAACTTTCGGTCTTCGGATTTGCTACATCACCAACAGAAGCCGCCATCAGGCTTTCCAACCGCTTATCCGCAGTTGTTTCGTCTTCAATTTCGATAATAACTTTACCGTTTTCGTCTCTTATTTCAGACATTGACCTTTTTCCTAAGCCGCAACGTTTCACTTCGTTTGACGACTTCTAAGAAATGTTCACATCACCATTGATTAAAAAACTAGCGCGCTAGACAAGTAAATACATCCCTCATTTGAGTTAATATCTCCAATTTAATAAGAAATTTCCTAAAATTTTATGCAAATTTTGTCGACTAAATGACTGATGCCGTCAGAAAATTATGGTTAACGTCTAATATTAGAAAATAATGAACTTGGTATCCCGATCCCGTATACTTTTCCATCATCTAAAGTTCTCGTAGCTGAATGCAGCCCGATAATCTGGTACTCGCCATCAGTTTTCGTAAAAATGGGAGATCCAGAATCCCCTTTTGTCGCATCGCAGTCATGCGCATAGAGGGGAACTGTCCCATCGTTCAACTTCGCTATTCTAACCACTTTACAATTCCGATGCATGGTCAAGACATGTGGATAATCCTTGCTATAGCCAGATTGCATCACAGAGGCATTTCGCTTCTTTAGGGACGTTGACAATACAGGGATCCACCCGAACTGATCACCAAGCGGCTTGTCGATTTTTAAAATAGCCCAGTCATCTTTTCGTTCTGCGTTAGGGTAACTACCTGCTTTCTTCATATCGGTGGAAAGTGAATAGCTAACGCCTTTTGCGTGTCCTGCAAAGCGTCCCTTTTCATATCCTGGCAGGAAATGGAAATATTTGGCGTCTGACCAGCGTCTGGTTCGCTTGTTCCAAAAACAATGGGCCGCAGTCAGAACTGTATCTGGGCCGATCAACACCCCTGTACAGAAACTGCCGTCTTTGTTAATTCGGCCAATACTGCGCCATGGTGTCTTCGTGACATCCGGAAACTCCCTGTTATCTTCTCCCTTAATTCCGCGCAACTGAAGTTTTTTTGCAGCATGGACATTTCCTTCCGTAAATGAAAGGCAAAGGGGGATCAGCAGTAAGGAGAAAAACTTGTTCATCTAGCTACATATCATACGCATGGCGAGATTACCCACCATTGAAAAACAAACAGGTCCGTCTGAAGTGTTATATTTCCAGAGTTTTAACGCACCATCATTTGTAATATCCGCAGGCTTTCCAAGAGCCGCTTCTATTTCAGCAGGCGTAGATTTACCTTCCACTTTGGCAAGCAATTCTGCTTTACTGATATCCTCACAGGCGGCAGCTATAAACAATATGGAGGCCAGAACGCTGAGTTTTAGGGACATTTTTAACATTCAAAATTCCGATTTCTGTAGATTGCAGATCACTGGACGCACTCCAATCTAATCGAATAAGATTGCGAGGCTATTAACAGAGCGATCAAGGGAGTGTGATGTGACAGATATAAACAGGGTACTGGATTTCTGGTTTTTGCCAGACACCCATCCGGAATTTGGCGAACATCGCGAAGCCTG
This sequence comes from Sneathiella sp. P13V-1, assembly GCF_015143595.1. Lineage (NCBI taxonomy): Bacteria > Pseudomonadati > Pseudomonadota > Alphaproteobacteria > Sneathiellales > Sneathiellaceae > Sneathiella > Sneathiella sp. P13V-1. Next base: position 347,858 of record NZ_WYEU01000003.1, read on the forward strand.
GTGGCAAAAAGACGCCACGTTCGATGCAGAAATCCGACAAAATTTTGAAGAACTTGTTCTCAAGGCTGAGAATGGTGATCTGCTCTCTTGGACGGAAAGCGCCAAAGGATGCATGGCTCTCATAATCCTGCTCGATCAATTTCCACGAAACATATACCGGGATACAGCGCGCGCCTTTTCCTTTGACGGTAAAGCAAGAGAAATTGCACGCCATACAATGGATCGGGGTTATTTCGACCAGCTACCTGAAATCATGCAATTTTTTGCGCTACTCCCGTTTGAACATAGCGAGTCTCTTGAGGATCAGAAATTCTCGGTTGAGTCCTACAAAAAGCTGGGAAATGAAAATGGTCTGGACTTTGCCATTCGACATCTAGAGATTATAGAGAGATTTGGAAGGTTCCCTCATCGAAATGAAATACTGGGGCGCACCAGTACTGCAGAGGAAATTGAATTTCTTCAGCAGCCTAATTCTTCATTCTAGGTATGAATTAAAAGGAAGATTAAATGTCTGACCTAAAAGACAAAGTTGTTGTTGTTACAGGTGCTAGCCGCGGTATCGGTGCCGCAGCGGCCGTGGAGCTGGCCGCAAGAGGGGCGCGGGTTGTAGCGGCGGCTAGAAATGCAAGTGCTTGCAGTGACGTACTGGAACAAATCGGAAATAATGGCGGCGAAGCCTTCGCTGTAAGCTGTGATGTCTCCGATTATAGTGCCGTTGAGAAAATGATCTCCGACACGCTGGAACGTTTTGGCAAAATTGATGTGCTCGTCAACAATGCGGGTATTGTTGACCCAATTGGCATGATTGAAGATACAGACCCAGAAGCCTGGGCGCGTAATATCTCTGTCAATCTGGTGGGTGTGTATAATGGCATCCGTGCCGTTCTTGGTAAATTCTATGATCAGGGGCACGGCACCATCATTAATATCAGTTCAGGTGCCGCCCATAATCCACTGGAAGGCTGGAGTGCATACTGTTCCGGCAAAGCTGGTGTTTATATGATGACACGCGCAACAGCCCATGAAGCTGGTGAAAAAGGCGTTCGGGTATTTGGTTTCGCACCAGGGGTCGTTGATACAGATATGCAGGTCAACATTCGCGCCTCCGGCATCAACCGTGTAAGCCAACTACCCCGCGAAAACTTGTCAGCCGCGAAGGATCCAGCTCAAGCCATCGCCTGGCTTTGTTCTGAAGCCGCTGATGAATTTGCTGGTCAGGAACTGGACATTCGCAATCCAGAGTTCCGTGAAAAATCTGGCCTGCCTGCACTTGAAGGCTAATCTGTAAAGATATCCTCTAAAGTGAGCTTAAAATCACGGGAGAGAACAAGTAGCCATTCCAGTTCTCTCTCGTAACTATCCTGATGGGAAAAAGCTCCAATCAGTTCCTTATCGCTCATCCGGGTAATGTATCTGATATACGCAACTGTCCTGCTTTTCTGAGCCGCTCTCCCCTGATCCGCGTTAAACCTCATTGTCGCCGTGAATCGATCTGCCCTAGCAACAAGTTCATGAGCCGGATAAAGAAGAGGTGCTGATCGAATGAACCACTTGCTCCATTTGGCTTTCGGGGCGCTTGCATCAAGCAGTTTCAGGTCCATATAACGCGCCAAAATCTTTCGGCGTGCCCCCAGCATCTGACGCGGCATTAATTTGACGATCTGATAAAAGGACGGCAGATAAAGCTCCATCTGGATCGGAGACATGATGTTCTTGAAAAACTTTCCATCCGCTGCCCAGGAATGAAAAGGCTTTACATTCATCAGCTTGAGTTTTGTTTCCACGCTTTGGAAACAATGCCTCCAATAATCTTCCTCTATCTCCTCAAGGGAGTGTTCGTAAGCGAAATTAGCGCCACTTAGGACATGGAGCTTTCTGTCCCATAAGGTCACAACACCTCCATGCCAACCAGATATCTGCCGCGGCTCAAGCAAATCTGCCAAATCATTATGTGAGGTGTAAAAATCCAACCTAACCTCCCTTAAGTGATGGAGGTCAGTAGACGCTTACATACATATGTTCGTGAGGTTAAAAGGCCAGGGACGAGACGGGCATCTTAATCGGACCGTCCTTCTTCTTGTGCCAGAACTGATAAACATATGGATTATCAGTGTCTTCAATTTCATCAGAACTGCCTTGCCACATGGCATGACCTTCATGAAGCATAACAATCTGGTCTGAAATCCGGGACGCGGTTACCAAATTGCTGGTTACGACGATGGCCGTACTGCCCATTTCACGCACATTTTTAACTATCAGATCATTGATGACGTTGCTCATGATCGGATCAAGGCCCGCGGTTGGTTCATCCAAGAACAAAATGGGCGGGTTCCCAGCCAAAGCCCGTGCTATACCCACACGTTTCTGCATGCCGCCAGAAAGCTCCGACGGATAAAGATCAACGGCATCAGCAGAAAGTCCAACGGACCTTAGTTTGTCTTTTGCCTGCTCACGGACATCTTTGCGGGTCGCCCCAGGCTGTTGAAGAAGTCGAAAGCCGATATTTTCCCATACCGGTAACCCATCAAACAAACCGGAGCGTTGAAACAGGATACCAAACTGTTTCAAAAACTCGTCATAGTCCTGACCGCGCAGAGTATCTGTGCGTTTTCCATCAATTTCGATTGTGCCGCTGTCAGGACGCTCCAACCCAACAATGCTTTTTAAGGCAAGGCTTTTCCCAGAACCTGAAGGTCCAATAAGGGTGAGGATCTGCCCTGCCCCTACGGACAGGCTTAGATCATTTAGCGCGTGATTGGCGCCAAAATGTTTGTTTAGCCCTTTGATTGTGATTTTTTCAGGCTGTGCAGACACGAATATTCCTTCCCCTATTTACCTCTTCAAATTACAGAAACTGGCAATGATTTCAATCTGCTTTATAACTAAGTCGAATAGAATTAATTTCGGGTTCGGTATTCATGGGTATTTCGTCAAACAGCTATAATCGGCCTGTCTTTCATGGCGGTGACATCGATGCCGCGAGGTGTGCGTATGGCGGCAATGCTTCTGATTGGCTGGATTTAAGTACAGGCATCAATCCAAACGCCTACTCTGTCCCTGAGATATCCACCCAGTTTTGGACATCTCTCCCTGGAACAGAACAGGAAGAAAAGCTGCTTTCCTCGGCAAGATCTTACTTTGGCCTTCCAGAAAGTTATTCAATTACCGCCGCCCCCGGCACCCAAAGCATCTTGCAAATCCTGCCCCTTATCGCGGGCGGCCCTCAAAAGGTTGCCATTCAATCTCCGACCTATGCCGAGCATTCCAATTGCTGGAAATTAGGCGGTCATGAAGTTTACGGTTCTGCAAAGGCACCTGCTGAGCCAGCCGATATTGCCGTGCTTGTGAACCCGAACAATCCTACAGGCACCTTATTTAATTCTGATGAAATCAATTTATGGCGAACAAACTGGTTGAAACCAGATGGCCTTCTGATCATTGACGAAGCCTTTATGGATGTGACACCGGATAAAAGTGCGGCGGCCTCCAACGACCCCGAGAACACACTTATCTTAAAATCATTCGGGAAATTCTTTGGGCTCGCAGGGGTTCGCCTTGGATTTGTTTGCGGAGATCCAACATGGGTCTCGAAAATAAGATCCTCTCTTGGCCCATGGGCGGTAAGCGGGGTTGCCGCAGAGGTTGGTTCTGTCGCCTATGCAGATACTCATTGGCATTGCTCCACTCGGACACAAATCGCAAACATGTCTGAAAAAGTGGCGGTGCTTCTATCGCAGTCCGGCGGTAAGGTTATGGGAAATGCGGGGCTGTTTTTGTTAGCCGAATTTGACGAAGCCAATGCGATATTTGAACATTTGTGCCAAAATCATATTTTGACACGCCCCTTCGAATATAACTCCAAATGGCTGCGGTTTGGGCTTCCCAAAGACGAAGAAGCCCTGAACCGTTTATCTAAAGCGCTTAAGTCTCTAAGTTAGCCGGCATCGAACAAGCTATCCATATCTTTGAAAGTCTTGAACTCCATCGCATTACCTGCGGGGTCTTTGATAAAGAAAATCCCCTGCTCGCCTGGCTGACCTTCAAAACGGATGCGCGGTTCAATGATAAATTCAACACCCGCCGCTTTAACACGCTCCAGCAGAGATTCCCATTCTGACCACTCCAATACGGCACCGAAATGGCGAACCGGCACCTGATCCCCGTCCACACCATTTGTTTGCGCGCCTGTACATTCTTCAGGTTTCACATGAGCAGAAATCTGATGACCAAAGAAATCAAAATCAATCCATTTCTCAGCTTCACGCCCGACCTTGCAGCCTAGAACATCAACAAAAAACTGGCGTGTATCTTCTATATCCAGAACAGGGAACGCAAGGTGAAACGGGGGCATTAATTTTCTCCAGACAAGTCTTCTAACCAGCCGGGACGGTAATCTCTTTTGTGCCTCCTGTCACTTATTGAATTGACACCAACCCGTTATCCCCTTAGCGTCCGGCAACGATGGTTCCTGAAGTTTTTTGGGATTAAAAAGGGAACGCGGTGCGATTAAGATCAATTCCGCGGCTGTCCCCGCAACTGTAGGCGATTAGCCGAACAACAAACCACTGCTACGGCGGGAAGGTGTTCGGTGTCATTCGTAAGCCAGGAGACCTGCCATCAAATGAGGTTCTAAAACATGACGGAGGATCATGACGTGCCGAGAATGAGTTTTATTCGGCCTCTTACATCGCTGATTACCTGCGCCCGTTCTGGTTTGCCAGCGCGCCATATCCCCATGTCTTCATTTCAGGAAAAACCATGACCGCATACGAGAAAATTCCAGCAACTGTTGTAACCGGCTTTTTGGGTGCTGGTAAGACCAGCCTCATCCGCAATCTAATTGAGAACGCAAATGGCAAACGCCTTGCGTTGATTATCAATGAATTTGGTGATCTAGGGGTCGACGGTGAAGTCTTGAAAGGCTGCGGTAATGAAAATTGCAGTGAAGAAGACATTGTCGAGCTCGCCAATGGATGTATCTGCTGTACGGTTGCAGATGACTTCCTGCCAACCATTCAGGCGCTGCTGGATCGTGAAGAACGTCCTGATCATATTATAGTTGAAACATCCGGCCTTGCCCTGCCAAAACCTTTGGTTCGTGCCTTTGGATGGCCAGAGGTGCGTACTCAGGTGACAGTGGATGGTGTTGTCACTGTAATCGACAGCCCTGCCTATCGTGACGGGTTGTTTGCCTCTAACCCGGATGCCGTACAAGCGCAGCGCGAAGCAGATGAAAATCTGGATCATGATAGTCCATTAGAGGAACTGTTCGAAGACCAGCTCAATTGCGCAGATATGATCTTGCTGAACAAAGCAGATATGCTGGAAGATGCTGATCTTGTAAAAGCAGAAACAGAACTTCGGGATCGTGTACGCCCATCGGTGAAATTGGTTCGCACTTCCCATGGGAACATCAGCGCCGCGGTTCTTTTGGGAATGGGGGCCGCCGCAGAAGATGATCTGGAAGGGCGCAAATCCCACCATGATGATCATGACGATCACGAACATGATGATTTCGACAGCTTTGTTGTGGCCCTTGATAACCCTGACGATCCGGAAACACTGGTTGCTCGTTTGAAATCCGCCATCGAAAATCATGGCATCCTTCGGGCAAAAGGTTTCATTGCCGTGAATGGTAAGGATATGCGCCTTGTGGTTCAGGCCGTTGGAAATCGCATTCAGCATTATTTTGATCGCGAATGGAATGACAGTGACGAACGTGTCAGCCGTCTTGTCATAATTGGCGAGCATGGCCTTGATGAAGGTGCTATTACTTCCGCGCTAAAGGGTTAATTCATGCATCTGTTGGCAGCGACACCTGGCGGCATTTCAGACGGATCAGAAGCCGTAGATCTGGGGCAAACCCCCGGTGACATTGTTGTTCTTTCCGCCGCGGATACGGAACTTTCTTCCCTCGCCCTCGTGAACGAGGAGCGAGAAGAGAACGCGCCTTCCTTACGCCTTGCCAACAATATGCAACTTTCCCACAACCTCAGCGTCGATATTTATGTTGAGGAGATTATCTCTGAAGCCAAGTTGGTCGTTGTTCGCCTATTGGGTGGTGTGAGCTATTGGTCTTATGGTGTGGAACAAATTACCGAATGTTGTCGCCGCAACAACATTCCGTTGGCGCTTTTGCCTGGTGATGACAAGGAAGACCCAGAGCTTTTGGGGCTCAATACACTGCCTGCAGATCAAGTACACCGGTTATGGCAGTATCTGGTTCAAGGCGGCGCCATCAACTATCGCGCTTTTCTGGAATATTGCGATTTTATTCTGGATGGTCAATCGGATTGGCAAGAGCCGTATCTACTGCCTAAGGCGGGTTTATACTGTCCAAATACAGATCATCCTGACCTCAATATCCTTCGTAATAAATGGATCGAAGGACAACCGGTTGTCGCCATTACTTTCTATCGCGCCTTATTTCAGGCAAATAATCTGGCACCCGTTGATGCACTGATTGAGGCGTTAAAGGATCAAGGCATGAATGCCCTGCCTTTATTCATTTCATCCCTGAAAGATCCGGTGTCATCAGAGATTATCGAAACCGTATTTGAAGACACAAATCCAAGCGTGATCCTAAACGCCACAGGGTTCGCTGTTTCAAGTCCCGGTGGGGCGCGACATGAAACCCCCTTTGACGGTGCCAACTGTCCGATTTTGCAAGTGATATTCTCTGGCGGCAACGAGGAAGGATGGCGTGACGGGCTTGCAGGTCTTTCCGCCCGCGATATCGCCATGAATGTTGCCTTGCCAGAAGTAGACGGCCGAATTTTAAGCCGTGCTGTGTCCTTTAAGGCGGATGCCGGGTTCGATAAACGGACTGAAACCAATATTGTTACCTACAAGCCTGTTCTTGACAGGATTGATTTTGTCGCAAAATTGGCTGCTAAATGGGCTATTCTGCAAAAAACAGACCCTATAGATCGCAAAATTGCACTTATTCTTGCGAACTACCCTAATCGCAACGGACGCATCGGTAACGGTGTAGGCCTTGATACCCCGGCTGGTGTTATTGAAGTATTGAACGCCCTTCATAAGGAAAGATATGCGGTTTCCGGCATTCCAGAAGATGGAAATGCGCTCATTGATGCTCTGCTTTCCGGCCCGACTAACGACCGCCAAACTGACGGTGTTTATCGCTTAAGCGAATGCCATTTGTCTGTATCAGATTATCAAAAGATGTTCGAAAGCCTGCCTGAGAAAGTTCGATCTGAAGTTACTAAACGTTGGGGCAGTCCATCGGATGATCCATTTGTGGAAGATGGTGAGTTTCATTTATCGGTGAAACGCTATGGGAATATCCTGATCGGCATTCAGCCAGCCCGTGGATACAATATTAACCCAACCGAAAGTTATCATGATCCGGATTTGGTACCGCCTCATGGGTATCTTGCGTTTTACATGTGGCTTCGTGAAGTAGAGGGCATTCATGCAGCGGTTCATATGGGCAAACATGGCAACATGGAATGGCTTCCCGGTAAATCCTTGGCCTTATCAGAAGAATGCTATCCCGAAACTGTGTTTGGCGCCCTTCCCCACATCTATCCGTTTATTGTGAACGATCCCGGCGAAGGAACCCAAGCCAAGCGCCGATCTTCCGCGGTTATCATCGACCATCTCACCCCGCCCATGACACGGGCGGAAAGTTATGGCCCGCTTGCGGATCTGGAACGACTGGTGGATGAGTACTACGAAGCCGCCGGGGTTGATCCCCGACGTTTGGAATTGCTGAAAAAGCAAATCCTTGAAATGACGCAGCTGTCTGGAGTTGATAGTGATTGCGGAATTACAGAAGGTGAAAGCGAAGAAGAACAGCTTTCGAAACTGGATAATTATCTGTGTGAATTGAAAGAGCTGCAGATCAGGGATGGTTTGCATATTTTCGGCAAATCACCTGATGGGCGACAGCTTGAAGATCTTCTGGTTGCCTTGGTACGTATTCCGCGTGGGGATGGCAAAGGTAGAGATGCATCTCTCATCCGCGCACTTGCCCGTGATCTGGATATTGATGATGAGTTTGATCCGCTCGACTGTGAAATGGGGGCCAGTTGGACGGGGCCACGTCCCGCGGCACTTGATCGTGACATCAAATGGCGCAGCAACGGAGACACAGTCGAGCGCCTTGAATTACTTGCCAGTGATCTTATCAGCGGGCGCACAGCGCCTGAAGAAAACTGGGTGCAGACAAAAGCTGCTCTGGCCTATGTGGAAGAGACCTTAAAGCCAACCGTTCTTTCATCCGGAAATGACGAACTAAAAGGTCTGCTAAAAGGCTTAAATGGTGATTTTGTACCAGCAGGGCCATCAGGCGCACCGACCCGTGGCCGGAATGATGTTCTGCCAACGGGCCGAAATTTCTATTCCGTGGATAGCCGATCTGTGCCCACTCCTACGGCATGGCTTTTAGGCTGGAAATCAGCAGAACGTTTGATTGCCCATTACCGCCAAAGCCACGGCAGCTGGCCCAAATCCATGATTTTAAGCGCGTGGGGCACATCCAACATGCGCACCGGTGGTGATGATATCGCCCAAGCTTTGGCATTGATGGGGGTTCGCCCCACATGGGATAAGGCATCCAACCGGGTAACAGGGTTTGAAATTCTACCTGAGAGTATTCTGGACAGGCCACGTGTGGATGTGACCCTTCGTATTTCGGGCTTCTTCCGAGATGCCTTCCCGCAGCAAATGGCCCTGTTTGACAGTGCAAGCCGCGCTGTTGCCAAACTGGATGAAGATGAAAAGACCAACCCCCTCGCCCATAAAGTACGCAGGGAAACCGAGGAGCTCATTGCCAAAGGCGTTGAGGCGACGCAAGCCGCCCATCAGGCTGGCTTCCGCCTGTTCGGATCAAAACCCGGCGCTTACGGCGCAGGATTGCAGGCCCTCATCGATGAAAAAGGCTGGGATGATGAAGGAGATCTGGCCCGTGCCTATGTGGCGTGGGGCGGATATGCCTACGGATCCAAGGATGATGGCGAGGCGGCTCACTCCCAATTTGAAGACCGCCTTAAAAACATTGATGCCGTTGTCCACAATCAGGATAACCGCGAACACGACCTTTTGGATAGCGACGATTATTACCAATTTGAAGGTGGTGTAACTGCTGCAGTTCGCCATCTAAAAGGCGCGCAGCCGACCATTTATCACAATGATCATTCGCGCCCTGAAAGTCCAAAAATCCAGACTTTGGAAGAGGAAATCGGGCGTATTGTCCGGGCGCGCGCTGCCAATCCCAAATGGATCGAAAGTGCCATGCGCCACGGGTACAAAGGTGCCTTCGAAATGGCAGCGACCGTGGATTATCTTTTTGCCTTTGCCGCCACAGCAAAGGCGGTCAAAGATCATCACTTCGACATCCTGTTTGATGCCTATATAAATGATGATCGGGTACATGACTTTCTAAAAGACAATAACCCGGATGCTTTGCAGGAAATGCTGGACCGCTTTAACGAAGCGTTGGAACGAAACATGTGGACACCGCGACGGAACAGTACCGCCGCTAACATCGCGGAAATGAAAAGGGAGATGGGATCATGACAGGAAAACAACTGACACCTGAAGAGCTGGAACGCGCCAACGAAAAGGCCCGCAAAAAGAAAGCCGCCCGCGACAAAATGCTGGCAACCAAAACCATCGAAAAGGGACTGCTGATTGTCCACACAGGTAAAGGGAAAGGCAAATCCACTGCCGCCTTTGGTCTTGCCGCCCGTGCCATTGGCAACGACATGAAAGTTGGTGTTGTCCAATATGTAAAAGGCAAATGGGAAACCGGAGAGCGTAAAGTTCTGGAAGCCTTCCCTGATCAGATTGAAATTCACACCATGGGTGAAGGATTTACGTGGGAGACGCAGGATCGTGAACGGGATATTCGCGCGGCTGAAAAAGCATGGGCAAAGTCCAAGGAAATGATCGAAGCCTGTCGCGGTGAAAATCCTGAATATGACATGATCATTCTGGATGAGCTTAACATCGTCCTTCGTTATGACAGCCTTGATCTCAACGAAGTGGTCGAGTTTTTGAAAAACAAGCCGGAAAACCTGCATGTGGTTGTCACCGGCCGCAATGCAAAAGACGAACTGATTGATGCGGCGGATCTGGTCACTGAAATGACGCAGATCAAGCACCCCTTCCGCAGCGGTGTAAAAGCACAGGTCGGGATCGAATTTTAATGACCAACGCCCTGATGATACAAGGTACGGGATCCGATGTCGGCAAGTCACTGCTTGTCGCAGGCATTGCCCGTGCTTTGACCAATCGGGGCATGAAGGTCAAGCCATTCAAACCGCAAAACATGTCCAATAATGCGGCCGTCACTGTTGAGGGCGGCGAAATTGGGCGCGCACAAGCCTTGCAAGCGCGTGCCGCCCGCGCACCGCTTTTGAACGATATGAACCCGGTTCTTCTGAAACCTCAAAGTATGGTCGGGGCACAAGTGATCCTGCAGGGAAAAATCTGGGGCAACGCAAACGCACGGGAGTTTCAGAAAGTTAAACCTGAATTCCTGTCAAAGGCTGTAGAGAGCTTCCGCCGCCTTGGTGAAGATGCGGATATCGTCATCGTGGAAGGCGCGGGCAGCCCGGCAGAAGTAAATCTTCGGAAAAATGATATCGCCAATATGGGATTTGCCGAGGCCGCAGATATTCCCGTTCTGTTGGCTGGCGACATCGATCGGGGCGGCGTCATCGCCCAAATCGCGGGCACACATCTTCTGTTGTCTGACAGCGAAAAACAGCGCACTAAAGGGTTTATTGTCAACAAATTCCGCGGTGATCCGACGCTGTTTGATGATGGCATGTCGATTTTGGAAGAGAAAACAGGATGGGAAAATTTTGGATTGGTTCCGTTTTTTCAAGATGCCCATAAATTGCCGCCAGAAGACGCATTTTCTATACAAAGCACACAAAAAAACACCACTGATAAGATTAGAATTGTTGTGCCGGTCCTGCCACGTATTTCCAATTTTGATGATCTGGACCCCTTGCATGCAGAACCGGATGTTTCTGTTGAAATGATCAAACCCGGCACCCCCCTTCCCATAGGTGCGGATTTGATCCTGCTTCCGGGATCAAAAGCAACTATCGCCGACATGAAGGCGATAGAAGACTGTGGATGGGATCTGGATATCAAAGTACACCTTCGCCAAGGCGGAAGCATCTTTGGCATTTGCGGCGGCCTTCAAATGTTAGGACAGAAAATCACCGATCCTAAAGGCATCGAAGGGGATATTCCCTCCATTGATGGGCTAGGGTTTTTGGAATTTGAAACGGAACTTTCAGGGGATAAAAAACTTCTGGAAGAGGCAGGCGAAGATCTCCTGACGGGCAACAGGATCTCAGGCTATCATATGCATGTAGGGGAATGCCGAGGAGAAGCCATCCAACGCCCGTTCGCCCAACTGGCGTCCGGGTCCGACGGTGTGATGTCGAAAGACGGACGTGTGATGGGCACCTACCTTCACGGCGTTTTCGCCAACGATCATTTCCGGCAGAAATTCCTGTCGCGCTTTAGGGACGGAACAATAGCACTACTGGCATTTGAAGAACAGGTTGAGAAGGCGTTGGATGACCTTTCAGATCATCTTGAAACCCATATGAAACTGGATCGATTGGTGGAGGTTGCAAATGCCGCTAACTAATCTGAAGCCATGCAATAACAGCCAGTACACCGACCAACAACAAAACGGACAGACGATAAAGGCTGAGGGCACGCCCCAAATGGGCGGCGCCCACATCTTTCACGCCAGCCTCGTTCATCCAAATATCGTTGGTGAGCTTGCCACCGTAAATACGTGGTCCAGCGAGAGAAATCCCAAGGGCACCAGCAACCGCCGCTTCCTGCCAACCGGCGTTGACACTTTTATGACCGCTGGCATCAGTCACCAAACAGCTGAACGCGCGTCTGCTGGATGCACCCGGCAAGAGAACAGCCGCCACAGCAATCAGCAACCCGGTCAATCGCGCGGGAATGTAATTGGCGGCATCATCAAGGCGCGCCGCGAATTTACCGAAATATTCATATCGATCGTTGCGGTGACCGATCATGCTATCAAGGGTGTTAATCGCCTTGTATCCAATCAGCCCCGGCAATCCGAAAAGTGCGAACCAGAATATGGGTGCCACGGTCCCGTCCGAAAAATTCTCAGCGAGGCTTTCAATGGCGGCACGGGTAACGCCGCTTTCATCAAGGCTTTCGGGATCACGGCCAACAATCTGGCTAACCGCGGCGCGTCCTTTGTCCAAAGAAACATCCAGTCCTTTTTGAACGGCGCGCACCGCATCATAAAGGCCGCGGCAAGCGATCAGGCTGCTGGCGAGCAGGATTTCCAAAACGAACCCGAATGGAATCCGTTCAATCAGCGCCATGATCATGACACCCGCAATGACAGATATCAGGATTACCGACAGGGTTGTCAGGCTGCCTGTCATGAAGCGAAGAATATTTCCGCCCCGGTTCAACAGCTTTTCGAAGAAACTGATGAGATTGCCGATAATCACAACCGGATGAGAAATGCGCGCGTATACAAAAGCTGGATCGCCGATCAACAGATCCACCAACAATACACACCCTGCAAGCGTCGCGGGGTCCCTCAAAATCTGAGCTATCTGATGGAGTGTCTCTGGCATGGCGCAAAGATGATCTGCCAGACCCGATCCGTCAACCTAGAAACTGGAGTTAAGAAATGACCGAAAAAATTGGTGTTATGGTTTGTGGCCATGGAAGCCGCGATGAAGGTGCGGTTACACAATTTGCCTCTGTCGCCAAAGGCATTGCAGAACGCCTGCCGCAATATGAAGTCGACTCCGGTTTTCTGGAATTTGCCACACCGATTATCCGCACTGGATTGGATAACCTTCGTGAAAGTGGCCACAATCATATTCTCGCCATACCCGGTATGCTATTCGCGGCAGGTCATGCAAAAAACGATATCCCATCCGTTCTGAACACCTATGCGGCGCAACATGAAGGGCTTAAAATCTCTTACGGGCGGGAACTTGGCATTGATCTGAAAATGATCCGGGCCGCTGGTGATCGTATTCGTGAAGCGTTGGAAGCCGCTGAAGATGACGTTCCTTTGCATGAAACCATGCTGGTGGTTGTGGGGCGTGGCGCATCTGATCCTGATGCCAATTCAAATGTTTCAAAAGTCATGCGGATGCTTTGGGAAGGCATGGGATTTGGCTGGGGGGAAACGGTCTATTCTGGCGTCACTTTCCCATTGGTGGAGCCGGGCCTAGACCACGCGGCACGCCTTGGATACAAGCGCATCGTTGTGTTCCCCTACTTCCTGTTTACAGGCATTCTGGTGGATCGTATTTACGACTACACCGACAAAGTTGCAGCCAAATATCCTGATATTAAATTTATCAAAGCATCTTACTTAAACGATCATCCGCTCGTGCTGGATTGTTTTGCTGATCGGGTTCAGGAAATTCTGGACGGCACGAATAATATGAACTGTGGTCTTTGTAAGTATCGTGAGCAGGCCCTCGGCTTTGAGGATGAAGTGGGCATGGTTCAGGAAAGCCATCATCACCACGTGGAAGGTATCGGCACTGGGCATTCTCACGACCACAACCATGATCACAGTCATGACCATGGACACCATCATCACCACGACCATGATCACGATCATGGACATAGTCATGATCATGGACATCATCACCACCCTTACCCACATGCGGACCATCCGCTGGGGCCGGTTACCATGAAAAAGGATGATAAATAATCCATGACGGAACACCGTTTCACATATGATTACATCCGCGATCCTGCTGCCATCTATGAAAAGTCATTTTCAACGGTGGCAAGTGAAGTAGATTTCGGTGGCATCCCTAAAGATCTGGCGCGCATGATTACGCGGATCATTCATGCCTGCGGAATGACAGAGATTTTTAACGAACTGGCCTACAGCGAAGACGTGGTTGTCTCCGCGACCAAAGCACTGAATTCTGGGGGTACGGTTTTTTGTGATTGTGAAATGGTCCGCCGCGGTATCATTAGCCGCTTTTTGCCAGACGATGTGGACGTCATTTGCACATTAAATGATGAAACGGTTCCAAATCTTGCGAAAGAAATTGGGACGACAAGATCAGCCGCTGCAATAGAGCTTTGGCGGCCTCATCTTGAAAACAGTGTTGTTGTGATCGGCAATGCGCCCACTGCCCTTTTTCACCTTCTGGAAATGGTCGAACAGGGAGCCCCCAAACCAGCGGCTATTATTGGCTTCCCGGTCGGATTTGTAGGGGCCGCAGAATCCAAGCAAGCGCTGCATGAAGCACAAATTGGTGTGCCATATGTCACCTTACTTGGCCGAAAAGGCGGAAGCGCTATGGCGGCGGGCGCCTTGAATGGGATCTCCATTGGATTAAAGGATAAATCATGAGCGATCCTTGGCTATATATCATTGGTGTCGGCGATGATGGGCTGGAGCGGTTATCACCCAAGGCAAAGTCCGCGCTAACAAGCGCCACTTTAATCATTGGCGGCGATCGTCATCTGGCAATGCTTCCGGAAAATGACACACGCCCCCGCCTTTCCTGGCCATCCCCGCTAATGAAGCTCGTTAACGACGTGATGGATCGTCGGGGGGAACCCACAGCCATTCTGGCAACGGGCGACCCACAGCATTTCGGGATTGGTGTCACTTTCGCCAAAAGGTTGCCTGCCGAAGAAATTAGCATTTTTCCAGCAAGTTCCGCTTTTTCATTGGCCGCGGCAGCGCTCTGCTGGGACCTTACACGTGTTCACCAGATTACCCTGCACGGCAGACCTCTAGATTTAATCCGCAGCTCTCTTTATCCCGGGGCGAAACTAATTGCCCTATCGGATACAGGAAAGACCCCAGCCGATGTTGCTACTCTGTTGTCAGACGCGGGCTATGGTCAAAGCGCAATGACGGTGCTGGAGCATATGGGCGGCGAGACAGAAGTGATCCGCACAAAGATGGCTTCTGAATGGATAGGCGCGACAGATATTCAAGATCTCAACTGCATTGCCATTGAGTGCGTTGCAGATGACACAGCCAAACCGTTACCTGTTATTCCCGGACTGCCGGATGATGTCTTTCTTCATGATGGACAACTCACCAAACGGGAAATCAGAAGCGCGACTTTATCTGCCCTTGCGCCCTTTCCAGGAATGCATCTTTGGGATATTGGCGGCGGTTCCGGTTCCATTGCGATCGAATGGATGCGATGTCATCCTTTGAATACAGCAATATGCGTGGAGACGCGCAATGACCGTGTGCAGCATATTCTTCAAAATAAAGTCAGGCTCGGCACCCCTTTATTGAAGGTCATCGAAGGGCGAGCACCGGATGCTTTGAAAGAACAGGCGCCCCCTGATCGGGTATTTATCGGCGGCGGCCTCACCAGTGGCGTTTTTGATTATTGCTGGGAACAGCTAAAACCCGGCGGCATTTTGGCCGCTAATACAGTTACCGTCGAAGGGGAAGCGCTGGCTTTTAAGCTCAATGAGCTTTATGACGGTGAATTAACAAGATTAAACTTTGCCCGCGCGCAGAAAATTGGCGGCTTTACCAGCTGGAAACCGTCGCGTCAGGTAACACAACTCGTACTGAAAAAGAAATGACCGGTAAATTATTTGGCCTTGGTATTGGCCCGGGCGACCCTGAGCTGATCACACTCAAAGCCCATCGCATTTTACAATCCTCACCTGTCGTGGCTTATCCTGCGCTTGAAGATGGCGAAAGCCTCGCCCGCGCGATTGTAGCCCCGCACTTAAGAGGTGATCAGGAAGAATATGCGATCCGTATCCCCATGTCAGTGGAGCGCGAACCCGCGCAACTGGCCTATGATGCCGCGGCAAAGGATATCGCAGGATATCTGTCGGACGGAAAGGATGTTGCCGTCCTTTGCGAAGGGGATCCCTTTTTCTACGGATCCTTCATGTATCTATTTGGGCGGTTGGCTGAAGATCATACGGTTGAAGTTATCCCGGGTGTCTCCTCACTCACCGCCTGTTCCACAGCCCTTCAAAAACCCCTGTCTGCGCGCAACGATATTCTGACAGTACTGCCAGCTCCGCTTAAAGATGATGTGTTGAAATCAAAAATCGAAGCTGCTGACAGTGTCGCCGTAATGAAGGTAGGTCGCCACTTTGATCGTATTCGTGCACTGATCAATGATATGGGGCTCTCCGATCAAGCAAGCTATATCGAGCGGGCCAGTATGGAAAACCAGAAAATCATGCCGCTCAACGATGTTCCGGCCGATGCGGCACCATATTTTTCCATGGTCCTTATTCATAAACGGGGGGACGCATGGAAATGAGTATGCCACGCGCCATTATCCTTCTAAATGACAGCGGATGGGAAACCGCTAAGAAGCTGCAGAACCTGTATCCGGATGCGCTTGTTCATGGCCTGTCAGGGCGGGTAAATAATGCTGATATCAGTTTTCAGCAAACCGCCCGTCACCTTCAGGAACTCTATGTCGCGAACACCCAGATTTTTGGCATCTGTGCCAGCGCCATTTTGGTGCGCTGCCTTGCCCCGGCGCTCGACAACAAGCATGTAGAACCCCCTGTTATCGCCATCTCTGACACCGGCAATAACGTTGTGCCGCTTCTGGGCGGGCATCACGGGGCTAATGCTATGGCCGTGAGTATAGCTGAACATCTGGACGGTCATCCCGCCATTACCACAGCCAGCGATTTGCGCTTTAACATCGCTTTGGATGAGCCACCGCTGGATCTCGCTGCTGGTAATCCAGAAGATATGAAAGTCTTTGCGGGTAAACTTCTGGGCGGTAAGACCATTAAACTCAATGGTTCGCACCCTTGGCTTGAAAATTCTGATCTGCCCTTTTCAGAGGACGGATCTCTTCAGATCACCATTTCTGATCAGATAATCGAAGGGAATGAAAGTCATCTTGTTTTCCATCCAAAGTCCCATTTTGTCGGGGTCGGATGTGAACGGCACGCAGATGCAGATGAACTGATCAACTCCATCAAATCGGCCCTTACTGACAACAATATCAGTCCGTTTTCAGTTGCAGGTGTTTATTCCATTGATTTGAAATCTGACGAGAGAGCCGTTCATGCAGCCGCTCGTCATTTTGGAATGACACCCCGTTTCTTTGATGCGGCCACTTTAGAAGCCGAAACCCCTCAACTTGTAAACCCATCGGACATCGTATTTCAGGAAGTTGGATGCCATGGCGTTAGTGAAGGGGCCGCACTTGCCGCCGCGGGGCCTGATGCCGAACTGGTGGTTCCAAAGGTAAAAACCAAACGTACGACAGTAGCCGTGGCGAAGGGTAAGCCAGTACAACCATCCACCGAAATCGGTAAACCACAAGGCAAATTGTCTGTGATCGGTATAGGCCCAGGACAAGCCCCATGGCGCACACCAGAAGCCAGCCAATTGATTGACGACGTCACAGATATCGTTGCTTATGGCCTATACACAGACCTTCTGGGCCCTGCTGCCTTTGGTAAAAACCGTCATGATTTTGCATTGGGTGAGGAAGAAGCGCGCGTTCGTTTCGCCCTTGATCTCGCCGCGGAAGGTAAAAATGTCGCCCTTATTTCATCGGGTGATATTGGTATTTATGCCATGGCGACGTTGGTGTTTGAGCTGATCCAGGAAGATCCGCATGATGCGTGGGATCGCCTCGACATTCAAGTGACACCGGGCATATCGGCCTTGCAAGCTGCCGCGGCCAGGGCCGGTGCCCCCCTTGGGCATGACTTCTGCACCATATCTTTGTCCGATCTCTTAACTCCATGGGAAGCCATCGAAAAACGCTTGAAAGCTGCGGCCCAAGGGGATTTCGTGGTTGCATTTTATAACCCGGTATCCATCAAGCGGCGCACACAATTGCATGCCGCCAAAGCGATTTTAAGTGAACATCGCCCTGATGACACACCCGTGATTGTGGCGCGTAATCTTGGGCGGGAGACGGAAAATGTGCAGATCATGCCGCTTAAAGAACTGGATCCTGAAAAGGTCGATATGCTGACCCTTGTCATGGTCGGTTCCAGCGAGAGCAAAACCACCTGGACCAACTCAAAATTGAAAAAATGGGCCTACACCCCGCGCGGATATGCGGGGAAGATGCAGGTTAAAAAGAAAGAACAAAACTGATGAAAGTACATTTTATTGGCGCAGGCCCAGGTGCCGCGGACCTCATCACCCTTCGCGGTCGTGACCTGATTGCAGCCTCCCCTGTATGCCTTTACGCAGGATCACTGGTGCCAGAAGAAATCCTGTCTCACGCACCGGAGGGCGCGAAGGTTATTGATACAGCGCCGTTGCATCTGGATGAAATCATCGCGGAAATGGTGGAAGCCCAAAAAGAAGGCAAAGACGTTGCTCGCGTTCATTCAGGAGACCCAAGCCTTTACGGAGCCATTGCGGAACAGATGCGCCGCCTTGATGAACTTGGTATTGAATATACTATCACGCCTGGCGTTCCAGCATTTGCCGCCGCTGCCGCGACTTTGGGAACAGAGCTCACCCTTCCGAATGTCAGTCAGACCATTATCCTAACCCGCACGGCGATGCAGGCAACGGCAATGCCAAATAACGAAGATCTGGTTACACTTGGTAAATCCGGTGGGACGCTCGCCATTCATTTGAGCGTTCGCAACCTTCGTAAAGTAACGGCTGACCTAATTCCTCATTACGGTGAAGATTGTCCGGTGGCGGTTGTTTACCGCGCAAGCTGGCCGGATGAGCAGATTATCAAAGGCACACTCGCTGATATTCAGGAAAAGGTCCGTGCCTCAAAAATCACTCGCACGGCGCTGATTATTGTAGGTCGTGTATTGGAAGCAAAAGACTATCCGGACAGCGCACTATACCATGCGGATCATGTGCATGTATTGCGCCCTAAACGCAAAGAGACGGATGGTTAAATAAATCCTCAATGGATGAAAATACCTGACCGTCTGGTCCTGCCGGACGGTCAACCATGATAACAGGAACTCCCAATTCCCGCGCGGCCCCAATTTTGGCATAGGTTGCCATTCCGCCACTATTTTTGCTAACCACTACGTCAATCTCATGATTGGTTAGCAATGCCATCTCATCATCCAATAAAAACGGCCCGCGCTCCTGAATATACTCAACAGTTCCCCTCACCGGCTGAAAGGACACCGGTTCGATGGAGCGAAGGAGAAAGTGTTTTCCCTCCAGCGCCTCAAACGCACCTACCTCCTGCCGCCCGATGGTTAGGAAAATCCGCTGATAATTTTCACACGCTTCTGCCGCACGCTTTAAATAAGGGACTTCAATCCAGTTATCTTCTGATTGTTTACGCCATGCGGGTCTGTCAAAACGAAGATAATCGATCCCGTGCTGGTTACATATTTCCGCGGCTTTATGACTGATCTGTGCTGCAAAAGGATGGGTCGCATCGATAACAACATTCACCCCATGCGCCTGGATAAAATCTGACATGCCGCCAAACTCATCAAAACCGTGCGGCAACACTTCTCCCAGAAGGCGCGATGGATTAAGTGTTCGCCCTGCAAGGCTCGTCCAAAAGGGAACCCCCAAGTCATCCAAACGCTCATTAATCTGCGCGCCCTCGTTTGTTCCTGCTAGCAAAAGCACACTTAGATCTTGTTTCATGCGCGGCCCACCAACTCGCCTTTGCGATCAAAGATCAGAATTTCCACTTGAAGATCCCCACCTGAAACAACCTTAGCCGTTTCTATCGCTTTTCTAGTAACTTCCTCAGCAATAGGAATACTATTCGCGGTACAGATCTGCAGGACTTCCATTGCGGTATTCGCATTTACTATTTCCGCTCTCAGCCTTTCATCTGCGCCAAGGTTGTTCGCCATATCTGCAAGAAACGCAAAATTGACTTTGCTGCGCCCGGAATGTAAATCCATGTGTCCTTCCGCCAGTTTGGAGATTTTTGCAAATCCCCCGGCAAGCGTCAGTTTTCGCACCGGCTTTTTCTTCAGATATTTAAGGACGCCCCCTGCAAAATCCCCCATATCCAACAAAGCATAATCGGGAAGATCATAAATCGCGTTTGCCGCCTTTTCGGATGTAGAGCCGGTGGAGGCGATCATATGGTCTGCCCCCGCTGCCCTCGCCACATCGATACCCCGATGCAAGGATGCGATCCACGCTGCGCAAGAATAAGGAACCACGATCCCTGTTGTTCCCAATACAGACAAGCCGCCGACAATGCCCAAGCGACCATTCATCGTATATTTGGCAAGCTCTTCCCCATTTTCGATCCCGATAGTAACATCGACATCTGGGGATACCCCTGCCTCAAGGCAAAGCTCTTCAATAACACCCTGAATCATTTGGCGCGGCACCGGGTTGATCGCGGGCTCGCCCACTTCCAAGGGCAGACCTTCCTTGGTGACAGTGCCGACACCACTGCCAGCATAAAACCGGATCCCTTTTCCGGCCTCTGACAGTTTGACGGTGGAGATAATGCGCGCGTGGTGGGTAACGTCCGGATCATCCCCCGCGTCTTTGATGATGGAGGCTGTCGCGGTGTCGTCCCTCAACTCTTCGGTAGCTAGTGCAAAGGCAGGGGTTTGTCCCTTTGGCAAGGTAATAGTTACTGGATCAAGGAAGCCTTTCCCAAGCAATGCAGACAATGCGGATTTGGTTGCCGCAGTGGCACATGCCCCCGTGGTCCAGCCATATCGCAATTCCTTCTTTTCATCACCCTTATCCATCCCATATGTATAAGCGTCTCGCTAACAGTTGGCTAGGCGAGAGGCAAAAACCTGTGTAAAAGAGTTCCATGGAAAATATCTTGAGCAAAATTCCTGCCTTTGAGGCAGGCAGCGTTTGGTTGGTTGGCGCAGGACCTGGCGATCCAGGCTTGCTAACGCTTTACGCCGTTGAAGGGTTACGTCAGGCCGATATACTGGTGTATGACGCCCTCGTCAGTAAAGAAATCCTGTCCCTGACAAGCCCCAATTGTATATTGGAATATGCAGGTAAGCGTGGCGGAAAACCGTCTCATAAACAAAAAGATATTACAGAACGTCTGGTCACGTTGGCACGTGAGGGGAAAAAAGTCCTGCGCCTAAAAGGGGGGGATCCCTATATATTTGGGCGCGGCGGGGAAGAAGCCTTGCGCCTGAAAGCCGAGGACATCCCGTTCCGCGTAATCCCGGGAATTTCATCTGGTGTTGGTGGCCTCGCCTATACCGGTATCCCACTCACCCATCGCACCAAAAACTCAGCGGCGACTTTTGTCACCGGCCATGATGCAAGCGGTGAGGTTCCCAGCGTCAACTGGGAGCATATCGCCAAAGGATCACCCGTGATTGTGATCTATATGGGCATGAAACATATTCGCACGATCACAGAAAAACTGATCAGCTATGGAAGGCCTGAGGACGAATCTGTAGCCATTGTCTCCAATGCAACCCTCCCAAATCAGCGTGTCTTGACAACAACTCTGTCTACCGCTGCAGATGATGTGATTGCTAATAACTTCGAACCCCCGGCTCTAATTGTAGTGGGTGGTGTAGTGGATCTGCATTCGGAGCTGGGTTGGTATATGAAAGAACTGGAGCCGAAACAAAGCGAGGCAGGCACTTAACGTGACCCAATCCCCGGCGTTCATAATTGCCGCCCCTTCATCCGGCAGCGGTAAAACTCTGATCACGCTGGGGCTTCTTCGTGCCTTTCATAATCGGGGCATAAGGATTGCTTCTTTCAAAACCGGCCCTGACTATATCGACCCGCAGTTTCATGAGCTGGCAAGCGGACGTGCTTGTTTTAACCTTGATCCTTGGGCAATGACATCCACCTCCCTCTCCAATTCCTATTCAGCCACCGCCGAGGGGGTTGATCTTGTGATTGGCGAAGGTGTAATGGGGCTTTTCGACGGGGCGCAGGATGGCACTGGCTCAACGGCTGATCTGGCTGATAAACTTCAGCTTCCCATTATCTTGGTTATTGATGCGAAAGGCCAATCTGCTAGCGTTGCGGCAATCCTGCACGGCTTTAACAGTTATCGACCACAGACAAAAATCGCAGGGGTAATCTTTAACCGCGTGGGCAGCCAAATCCATGCAGATATGCTGAAAACCGCCGCGGATAAGGTGGACATCCCCACATTGGGCTTTATTCCCCATGCGACAACACTTCATATGCCATCCCGTCACCTTGGATTGGTTCAAGCATCAGAAAATAAGGATATTGAGGCTTTCATTGAACAGGCCGCAGCCCTGATCACAGAGAATGTAGATCTGGGCCATCTGGCGAAAACCGCCAAGGCACCGGTTCTGGCAAGCCAAAAACATAAAACAACGCCTCCCGGCCGACATATTGCCGTCGCAAAAGACATTGCTTTTGCGTTTTCATATCCTCACCTCCTGAAACGGTGGGAAGAAAATGGGGCGAGACTCAGCTTCTTTTCTCCTCTCGCCAATGAAGCACCTTCCCTTGATGCTGATTTCATTTACTTGCCAGGCGGTTATCCCGAATTGCATGCAGATGCTCTGTCAAAAGCAGGCAACTTCAAAGCGGGTATGAAAGATGCTGCGGACCGCGGTGCCTCCATTTATGGAGAATGCGGGGGATATATGACGCTTGGACGCACGTTGACCGACAAAGAAGGTAATTGCCATCCCATGCTTGGGCTATTGCCGATTGATACCTCTTTCGCTGAACCCAAAAGGCATCTTGGATATCGCAAAGTCAGTCAACTTATAGACACTCCATTTGGCAACGCTGGATCACGCCATATGGCCCATGAATTTCACTATGCGTCAGAAATGCAGAACGACAGTGCCACACCCTTGTTTGAAATAGAGAACGCGCGCGGTAACAATCTTGGTAAAGTCGGTGCAGTTAGTGGTAATGTGTGCGGATCATTTATTCATCTAATTGATCAGGTTTCATGAGCAATAAAATCACATTGGTTCTTGGAGGCGCACGATCCGGGAAAAGCCGTTTTGCAGAAAAGCAGGCGCACGTATCCGGAAAAGAACGTCTTTATCTTGCCACCAGTCAGATTTTTGATGAGGAAATGAAAAACCGTGTCGATAAGCACAAATCGGATCGCGGTTCCGGTTGGATCACCATTGAAGAGCCTCTTGATATCTCTGATGTCCTAAAGAAAGAAGCCGCGCCGGACCGGGTCATCCTTCTAGATTGTCTGACATTATGGGTGACCAACCTGATGATGGCGGAGCAGGATTTTAAGCTCGCATTCAACGAACTTGTTCAAACCCTGCCGACTTTAAACGGGGAAGTGATACTCGTCTCCAACGAGGTGGGGCAAGGAATTATTCCAGATAACAAAATGGCCCGGGAATTTCGTGATCTTGCGGGATGGCTTCATCAGGATATCGCGGCTATTGCAACTGAAGTCTATTTTGTCACCGCTGGATTGCCACAAAGATTGAAATGATATGAGTGACGAAGCCCCCCCAACAATGAAGGAATATAAACCCAGTTGGATCAATGATCTTCTGGTCGCGTTGTTATTTCTGACCCGGATCCCCCTTAAGATAAATATGAACTTCTCCATGGCCGCCGTGGGATCTTCAGCTCGCTGTTTTCCGTTAGTAGGTTTGGTCGTAGGCGGGATATCAGGTGGGGCGTTTTTCGCACTGAATTTGCTTGGGTTGCCCGTTTTTGTGTGCGCAACAATTGCCGTTGGGCTTCAAATTCTGATCACAGGTGCCCTGCATGAAGATGCCATTGGGGATGTGGCGGATGGTTTTGGTGGCGGCGCTACCAAAGACAAAAAACTTGAAATTATGCGGGACAGCCGGGTCGGTACCTATGCCGTTGTCACCCTGATCATTGCAATTGTCCTTAAGATCACCTCCATAGGCTCCATGTATCCCGAAGTTATGGCTCTGCCAGCCATTATTTCCGCCGCAGTTGCAAGTCGTGGGGTGGTCGCATGGGGTATGTATCTCATGCCATCTGCACGCAAAGATGGACTTGGGGCAAGTGCGGGTAAACCGCCCCTTATGTCAGTCGTAGCGGCCCTGATTTTCACTCTTGTTATCCCCGTTGCGCTTATGGGGCCATTCGCAGCTTCCGCGGCATTGTTGGGGTCGTTTGTCTCTGCCGGTTTGATGGGATGGATTGCCCACCGTCAGATTGGCGGGCAAACAGGTGACGTCTTGGGTAGTCTGCAACAAGTCTCAGAGATTACATTTCTTGTAATAGCTGCGGGTCTATTTTCCGCGGGGTTTAGCGCGTGAGGTAGGTTCTGCCTGCAGGGGATCATCCGGCCAGTAATGCCTTGGATACTGCCCTTTCAGGTCCTTTTTCACATCTTTGTAGCTGTTCTTCCAAAACCCGGCTAAATCCTTGGTGATCTGGGCGGGACGCCGCGCCGGACTTAGCAAATGAGCGGTAAGCGGCACTTTACCATTGGCCAATTTTGGTAAATCCGCCATGCCGAAAATTTCCTGCATACGCACGGCCAACACCGGGGCTTCCGGGTCGGAATAATCAAGACGGATTTTTGATCCTGTCGGCACTTCCAACTTGGCTGGCGCCAACTGATCCAGTTCCTGCTGCAAGTCCCAATCAATAAGGGACAGCAGGATTTCTTCCAATTTCAGATCCTGCACCGCATCCAGAGTATTCTTGCCAAGAAGGTAAGGCTTTAACCAATCCTGTACCGTTTCTTTCAAAACCTCCTTAGTAACATTTGGCCAACCTTTATCCGGATCATGAAGGCGCACAAAAGCCAAGCGGTCCAATACTGCTTCACTTGCCCCATCCCAGGGAAGGGGCCTTAGATCCTTTGACGCAATCACATCGGCCAACGCGGTTGCGATTTGATCCGCGTCCGGAGATTTGATCCGCCTGCTTTCCAAAACCAGCGCTCCAATCCTCCGCTCTTCATCGGCGATAATTCTCTCACGCTCCGCATCCCATTGGACATTGAGGTGTGTATTTATCTGGTCTTCAAAATAGTCCTGCAACTGATGATAGGTCACGGCAGCCCCAAGATATATGCGGGCCTCTCTTCCCTTCCCATCAAGGTCCGCCACAACCATATAAGGCTCCCCCGCCATGGGATCCCCTTCATCCAGCTGAACACCACGCCCGCCAGACAACCGATAGCTGGTCTTCTTTCCTTTTCGAAGTTCCCCAATACGATCGGGATAGGCGAAGGCAAGGATAACACCGGCAAGGGATGGATCAGATTTCCCCTTTCCAAGAGAAAACCTTCGGCGCAGATCATCCGCATTTCGAAGAACCTGTTTTACGGCGGGGTTGTTACTGCCGCTATCCCGCGCTTTATTCAACAGATTAAGGCGCAACCTGATGTCTGCACTCCGCGCGCCTTCATTGGGTTTCAATATATCTCGCTCTGACAATAACGCGGCCAGATCACAGGCCAAATCCGCTTGATCAATCTCTTTGGCTTTGAGGATCATATGGGCGAGACGCGGATGAAGCGGCAGGCGAACCATTTCTTCGCCCAAAGGCGTAATGGCCCCACCGCCACCTAATCCATCCAGTGTTTTCAGCAAATCCTGAGCTTGCGCCAAAAGACCTGAGGGCGGCGGTGTCATCCAATCCAGCTCATCCGGCTCCGCCCCCCATTTGGCAAGCTCCAGCGCCAGTGAACAAAGATCGGCGTTCGCAATCTCAGGATCACTATGGGGAATAAGACCTCGATCTTCTGCGCGCGGCCAAAAGCGATAACTCACCCCCGGCCCTTGTCGCCCTGCGCGCCCCGTTCGCTGATCCGCAGACGCGCGAGAAATGCGTTTTGTCTCCAACCGGCTCATCCCGCTGTTGGGATCAAAACGAGGTTTGCGGGAGAGGCCACTATCCACAACAACTCTCACCCCTTCAATGGTCAGACTTGTTTCCGCGATATCGGTGGAGAGGACAATTTTTCGCCGACCTTCTTTATCTGGCAACAAGGCGCGATCCTGATCTTTTTGCGAAAGGTTACCAAACAGTGGCAGGATCGAGATATTCCGCTTTCGTCCCATTTCGGCCAAGGCAGATTGAAGCCTGTTAATTTCCCCTGCCCCGGGAAGAAAAACAAGAATGTCCCCTTCTGTCTCCGGGATGATGTCTTCCTCTATCCATTTGGCGAGGGGACCATCCATACGCCCTTTGATGCGCTCCTCGTAGAACCGGGTTTCCACAGGATATTGCCGCCCTTCGCTTGTCACAATCGGGGCATCATCCAATAGCTTTGCCACACCCTCTGCATCCAACGTTGCGGACATCACCAGTATTTTAAGGTCGTCTCGCAGAATTTCTTGCGATTGGCGGCACAGCGCCAGCCCTAGATCCGTGTTCAAATTCCGTTCGTGAAATTCGTCAAAAATGACAACAGCCACATCAGAAAGTTCCGGATCCTGCTGCAATTTTCGGGTGAGGATCCCCTCGGTTACCACTTCAATTTTAGTTTTCTGGCTGACTTTTACGTCCAGCCTGACACGATATCCAACGGTCTCTCCAACCTCTTCCCCAAGCAAATCCGCCATACGACATGCTGCGGCACGCGCCGCCAAACGACGCGGCTCCAGCATTAGTATTTTTCGATCTCCATTGTCTTTCAAATTCATCAACCACAGGGGAACGGTTGTTGTCTTACCTGCCCCGGGCGGCGCTTGTAGAACAGCCGTGTTCCGCCCCTCCATCACCTGCATGAGGATTGGCAGGATGGCTTCAACGGGAAGATCAGTTTTTGGAAGCGAGATAGACATCTTAATTTGTAATGCCTTCTGATTTCTGTGTTCTGGAAAGCAACGCAGGGAATAGAATTAAACTGACCAGCGCCGCAATAAAAGCCCCCATCATCAGAATAAATCCAAAACGGATTGTCGGCGGAAATTCGGATAAGAATAAAACGCTGAAACCGCAAAAAATGACCACGCTCGCCCCAAGGATACCCTTTCCCTGTTCAGCCAAGGCAACTTTAATGGGTTCAGCCGCCTGCCCTTTAATGGCACGCCGATAAGCAAGCCCCAAATGAAGAAGCGCATCCACCGCAATGCCAAAGGCGACACTGAAAGCCGGGGCGGAAATGATGTCGAGCGGCATATGAAGATAGCCACTGGTTCCAATTGAAATCAGCGGGATCAAACTTGCTGCTACCCCCATAATCAGCGCCACACGCACAGATCGCATGATAATCGCGGCCAGCACCGCAAAACTACACAGAAGGAAAATAACCCCTTCAATCAAACTTTGCAGAACCAAACCCGCCAGATATCCTTGCAGATAATAAACACCACCAGTTAGCTGAACCCTGAAACCCTGGTCATTTGCAATTTCTTGTAGCTCACTTACAATTTCTCGGCGCGGCTGATCCCGACCCTGTTCATACATACGAAGAAGGAAAAGGCTCTGCTTTCGATCTTCATCAAGGAAACTGTCCGCGACTGACTGGTTGACATCCAGTTGTAACAAAGTGACCATCTGCTGCCAGGGAACAAGAAACGCAAGAGGATGGTTGTTCGCTTCGGCAAGCAGCGCAGGTAAAGACAAAACCGTCCCGACACTTTCATGAGCCTCCAATGCTTGATGAAGAGACCAGAGTTTCTCATAAGCGCGCCCTGTATCCAGCGTCTCCCCTGTTTTCAAGCTCACCACAAGCTGAAGGGGGCTGCTGCCACCATTTTCATCGATGGTGACAAGACCTGACTTTATATCGCTTTCGTCTTCAAAATATGAAAACAGGCTCGGATCCCATTTCAGTTGCGCAGCACCATAGACAGAGGCCATCGCCGCGACTGACAACGCAACCATAAACACTGGTTTTAACACTGACCTTCCGCCTGTTTTCCGCACCTTTGCCGGTCCCCCGTTTCTCTGAACCGTCACCTTTGATAAGACCACCGGATACAGCAAAAAAGAACTTACAAAAGAAGAAACCACCCCAATACTGCCACCAACTCCCAATTGACGAAGGGGTTCTGCGCTTACCAGCAATAATGATAGGAAACCGAGCATTGTCGTTAGCGCACATAAAAAGGCTGCAGGAAGGGTAACTCGATAGGTAGCAATAAGCCGACTGGCGAAAGAACTGCCCGACGCGGTTAAAAAATTATTGGTCAAATAAATGGCCTGAGACTGCACAAGCACAAAAACAATGATAGCCAAATTGGCGGTTAGAATGCCGAAAGGTTGTCCAACCAATTGCAGAAGCAACATGGTCAACATGACCGCTGCAAATCCGCTCACAATTGATGAGATCGGGATCACAACTGATCGAAACAGAAATCCTATCAGGAGTGCGAAAACAAGCACCGCAATCACACTGAACAGGGAAACATCTTTCAAGATGCTTTGCTGGATCTGATAGGTGATATAGGGCATTCCCGAAATGTAGATCCCCTCAACGCCGGGGGCAGTCTTATAGTCCTCCGCGATTTCAATCGTTACTGCTGTCAGCTGCTCATTTCCATGGCGCGGCAGGAAGGCAATGATCAGGGATGACTTGCCATCCTCCCCAATTAACAAGGGTCGCCAGAAGGGACTTTTCAACGCAGCCTCAACATCCTCAGGTCCACTGCTTAACGACAAGAGACGATTGAAACCCGCAAGTGTATCCAGTCTGTTGGTCATATCCCTGATGGATCTCAAATATTCGGGAGAGCGGATATTGTCTGTTGAAACTTGCAGGATTAGAAACTCTTCTGCAGGGAAAAGGTCATTTATCCTTTTAGCTTCGGCAAGCTCCGCATCATCGCTACCAAAGAAGAAATCAGGCGACACGACCGGTTTCACATCAAGCCAAGTAGCGGACAGAAACAGAAGGGCGGACAAAATCCCCGCCGCAACCAAGAGCCATAATCTGTAGATTGATTTTTCTGTCATTTGCTGCATCTTGGCAGAGTTGATTTATCTGTCCAGTGCAAAGCTGATTTGAGATCCCGCCATGTCTAACCTGACCAAAAAAATTGAGCTTCATTCCCAACTTTCTACGCCGCCGCTTGAGGAAGTAAGTCTTGATGGTTGGCGCTTACGTTTCACAGGCGGCCGTACCCGGCGCTTTAACTCAGTAAACTTCACAGGATCGAAAGTTGGATCCCTGCAACTGCGGGAGCGCCTGCAAAAGGTTGAGGAGTTTTACAAGGAACGGGACCTTCAGCCCATGTTTCGCATGACCCCGCTTTGCGAAACACCTGACTTGATGCAAATTCTAATCCAGCGTGGCTATACACTTGAAGATAAAACCAATGTAAACATTCGAAATATCACACGTGATGAAATCCCATCTCCATCTGAGGAAATAGAGATTTCGACGACTGTTAATGATCAGTGGCTCGATGCACTTGCAAGGCTGACATCACGCGACAAAACCGCTTTTGAAGAAATGGTAAAGCGCCTGAAAATTGACCATGTGTTTGCAAGTTTTAAAGTGGATGGAAAAATCACATCGACCGGGCTTGCGACAATTGACGGTGGCGTGATGGGTCTTTTTGAATTTGCAACTGATCCAGATTATCGGCGTCAAGGACAGGCAGAGCAGGTAGTCAATGCACTTCTAGCCCACGCTAAAAAACTAGGTGTCAGTGATGTCTACCTTCAGGTAACCGCAAGCAATGTAGCAGGACAGGGCTTCTGGTCCCATATGGGATTTGGTGAAACCCTGTATTCATACGAATATCTAACCCGCTATTAAGTTATGGCTTGTTGAGGATAATTTCGGTGCCGTCTTCAAAGAAGACTTCGTCGCAATTATCCCCCTCACCGCCGCGATCAACCACAAGAAAATCGCTCACCTCTTCCAATGCAAGTACTGGATGATGCCAGGTTCCTGCATGGTAATTCACCCCTTGATCGGCGCGCGCAACAAAGGCTTCCAACTGATCAGGTGTTGGGTTTTCACCCGCAGGAGCAACCACCACCAGATAAGGACGGCCGCTCAACGGCATGAAAGCCTGACTTCCTTTTGGATGCCGTTCCACCAATTTTATATTCAGCGGATAGTCCAAAGGCTGGGCTTCAAAGATATTGATTAGGGTGTGCCCACCTTCCAACGTCTGAACGGATGCCAGATCGTGAAAACGCCGAGTAGAGCCTTCATTAATCATGAAATGATCACTTTCCGCCTTAGAGATAACATCTCCATAAGGGGCGAAGGCTTCCTTCGTCAGTTCTTTCAGTTTCAGTTCCATGGGATTATTTTTCAACCTTACCAAACAAACGAAGTCTGCTGACACCGCCATCAGGGAAGATGTTCAGACGCACATGCGTTACTGGCCCAATATCTTCGATTTCTTTCTCGAACCTGTGGATGTTGTCCATGCTGAGTTTCTGCGGTGGCATCAGTGTCTTCCAGAACATGCTTTGTGTCACCAAGGAGTCATCTGTCCCGCCCGTCATATAGGCCGCCTGAATGGAGCAGCTATCCGGGAAGTTCCCTTTAAAATGTGCGGTATCCACTTCGATGGCTGAAATAGTTCCGGGTGCACCTAGCTGAATAAGCGCCCAGTCATTACCAGGCTCACGGCGGCGGCGGGTTTCCCAACCGTCACCCATATTCACCCCACGGCCTGGCGCCAACAGGTTAGCCGGAGATCCGAAATGTTCGTTATTGGCGGTAACAGCACGTGCACCGTTCAGCATCGCAGCCAGATCAACTACCTCATCTTTATCGCGGGCATCCCAGTTGCAGTTAAACCAGCCATAAACACGAAGGCGCGCCACACCGCCATCCGGGAAAATATTCAGGCGCAGATGGGTCCATGCTGCGTCGCTTGCCACACGAAGCAGATGATGGGCATCCGGACCAAGTGAAATCGCCGGTACGATCTCCTGCCATTCGGTCTTATCGTCTGGCTCCCCATCCACCACATTGCAGGCATCGATAGAAGCCGCCGGTGGATAGTTGCCGGTGAAATGACTGGTGTCGATGTCCACCCCTTCGATAACTCCGGGCAGGCCAAGTTTCAGGATACAATGATCATATCCTTCCCCGCGCTTGCGGCGACTTTCCCAACCATCCATCCATTTCCCGTTTTCATCATATTTACCCGGGATAAAAACCGCATCCGCCGGATCAATCAGGCGGGATTTGTCGGCAAAGAAGTCATCGGTTGCAAAGGTGACTTCGGCCCCAAGGCGTGGCTGTGCCAGATTTACGCACCCTTTAACAAAATCAGCTTCTTCAAAGGTCAACAATGTCATTATTCTCTCCAATAGGGGCGTTCTTAAAGATCTTGCAGGCGAAATGCCGCGATCTTGTCAATTTCTGCTAAAGCGGTTTCAAATTCGGTCGCCTGATCATTCTCCAGACGGTTTTCAAAACCTTTCAAGATTTCAAAACGATTGCTGTTTCGAACGGCTTTGATGAACGGAAAACCAAACTTGTCTTTATAGGCTGCGTTGTAAGTCTGAAATTTCTCAAACTCTTCGTGAGAGCATTCATTAAGTCCCGCCCGCGCCTGCTCCGACGTAGATGACGCGGTAAGCTCACCGCGTACCGCTGCTTTGCCGGCAAGGTCAGGGTGGGCATTTATCAAATCCAGCTTCGTCTGCTCGTCTTGCAGTGCGACAACCTTGGCCATTGCAGCTGCCAAAACATCTGCATCGTTAAAGCTCTCATCAAGGCCTGCATCAAAAACCTGTTCGGCCACCCATGGGGAATGTTCATACACCCCGCCGAAAAGAGAAACAAAATCGTCGCGGCTAAGAGTGTTGGGTTTATTTTTCAATTCAGCCATTTATCAATCTTCCAATGGGTGATGTTCATGCCAGTGACGGGCAATATCGATGCGCCGCGCGAACCAGACACCTGAATGAGAGGACGCATATTCCAGAAAACGTTTTAAAGCTGCGATACGGCCGGGGCGGCCTACAAGACGACAATGCAGGCCAACGGACATCATTTTTGGCGCGTCTTCCCCTTCTTCATACAAGGTGTCAAACGTGTCTTTCAGATAGGCAAAATACTGATCGCCACTATTGAAGCCTTGCAAAGCCGCGAAACGCATGTCGTTTACGTCCAGCGTGTAAGGCACCACAAGCTGGCTTTTGCCATTTTCTTTGTACCAATATGGCAAATCATCATCGTAACTGTCCGCATCATAGAGGAACCCCCCTTCCTCCATTACCAGTCTGCGAGTGTTTGGACTGGTTCTACCAGTGTACCAGCCCAATGGACGCTCCCCCGTCATGCGTTTGATGATCTCGATAGCTTTTTGCATATGCTCCCGCTCCACTTCTTCGGGAACATATTGATAGTTGATCCAACGATAACCGTGACTACAGATCTCGTGACCTGCTTCCATAAAGGCATCCACAACTTCTGGATTCCGCTCCATCGCCATGGCGACCCCAAAGATGGTGAGCGGAATATCGTATTTCTTGAAAAGTCGTAAGAGCCGCCAAACACCCGCGCGGCTTCCATATTCATATATGGATTCCATGCTGATATGGCGAACGCCTTGTAACATGTCCGCGCCGATGATTTCAGACAGAAAAGCTTCTGATGCGTCATCTCCATGAAGAATGCAATTTTCACCACCTTCTTCGTAATTGAGCACGAATTGTACGGCGATCTTTGCTTTATTTGGCCATTTGGGATCAGGCGTGTTCGCCCCATAACCGATCATATCCCGTGGATAACTGTTATCCATACTTATCAACCCTCTCCCGACGTGCGCGAGGCACCACTTCCGGTATCCCTAGAAAAAATCCGATACAGATCCTCATCCCCCTTCTCTTCAGAAAGGTGCAATGATTGTTCAATGGCCTGCAAATGCATCCCCATGAGATCTACAGCCAGATCCACATCCTTTGCTTCCATCGCTTTTAAGATATCCTGATGTTCATCACAGGAGCAGCTCTGCGCCGCAATTTTATTTGACTGATATTGCACATGGATCAAAGAAGTGCGCGAGACAAGTTCCCGCAGAAATTCTTCCAATGTGTGATTGTTTGCAATTCGGGCAAGTTCAAGGTGGAACTCACCTGACAAGGCAACCCACTTACTATGCTCTCCCTTTTCGATGGCTTTTTCTTCGCGCCCGATCATGTTTTTTAGGCGTTTAATATCAGCAGGGGTCGCTTTCTGCGCGGCGGACTTCATGACACTCGCCTCAATAACTCGGCGGGCCTCCAGAACATCCATAGCCTCTTCGGGAGTGGGTTCTGCAACAAACGCCCCTCGGTTCGGCTGGATTTCAACAACCTTTTCATGAGCTAATCGTTGCAGCACTTTTCGGATGGTGGTGCGACTTACGTTGAAAATCTCACACAAAGCATCTTCAGACAACTTCGTCCCCGGCACCAGACGTTGCTCCAAAATGGCGCCAAACATCTCCTGATAGATATCACTATCCAGTTGTCCCGATTTCTTTTTTTCCGCGCTGCTGTCTTTCACGGGAATTCAATCCGCTTTCAAAATTAGAAAACAATATTTTCAATTATTGTATACAACTTGATGGAAAATGATAGCCCTATTTTTTGCGTAAACATAAGGCAAATGAGGAAATTTTAGCCACAAAATTGCCGAAATGCCCAAAGCCCGCTGAATTTGAGAAGAGCATTCGCTCATGACTTTATACAATATATATAAAAAATGTGGACAATATGACGCAACTGTAGCATCCTCAAAAGCTGAGCAGGTGGTCAGTTATCTTTTCAACAACAAACGACCGCCAGAAGGGGAGTATTTCCAATGGGAAAATTGACAACTCATATTTTGGATACGCGGGATGGGAAGCCCGGAAAGAACATTCTGATCCAATTGTATGTTTTGCAAAATGAAAGCTGGGAACTCTTGAAAGAGGTTCGCTCTAACGATGATGGAAGATGCGACGGACCGCTTCTGGAAGGTGATGATCTGAAAACAGGTCAGTACGAACTTGTATTTCACGCAGGCCAGTATTTTGATGATCAGGGCGTTGACTTACCTGAGCCGAAATTCCTGGATGAGATTGTATTGCGGTTTGGCATTCCTGATGCGTCAGAGCATTACCACGTCCCTCTCTTGGTATCCCCGTTCAGCTATTCCACCTACCGGGGAAGTTGATCCTGTAAATCTGTCGCTTCGAAAATAAAGCGGGGCGATTTTGTTATTTTATGTTTTATATATCTAATATAGATATTTGTTGGCGGCGAAAGAATGCGAGACACCATCAAGTTTGTCAGAAACGGGAAAATTCAGGAGTTGGAGAATGTTGATCCAACCCACACCCTGCTGAATTACTTGAGATATGATGCGGGAGACACCGGCACCAAAGAAGGATGCGCGGAAGGTGACTGTGGTGCCTGTACCGTTCTGGTTGGTGAACTTGTCGGGGATGAAATTCTCTACAGCGCGGTCAATTCCTGCATTCAGTTCTTACCGATGCTAGATGGCAAAGAGATTGTCACCGTTGAAGATATCGCAAACGATCCTTCCAAACCGCATCCGGTTCAATCCGCCATGGTGGAGGCGAACGCAACGCAGTGCGGTTTCTGCACACCAGGATTTGTCATGTCGCTTGTTGCAGAACGTCACGGCGCCAACCGTGCGGACGTTTCTGGCCTCAACGATGTTTTGGCGGGCAACCTCTGCCGCTGCACAGGTTACGGCACCATTCTGGACGCAGCCCAAAAAGCGGCCGCCAATGAGGAAGCAGATATTCTCGACGCCAGAGAAGACCAAACAGTTGATCTTCTTAAAAGTCTGGTCGCTGAAGATATGCTCGCGGTGGATACTGAAGGATATAAATTCTACGCGCCAACCACCGAGGCGGAACTGGAAGATCTTCTCTCCCAACACCCAACTGCAACCATCCTTGCGGGCGCGACAGATGTCGGGCTTTGGGTCACCAAACAACATCGTGACCTGCCAATCATCATTTACCTTGGCAAGATTGAAAGCCTGCAGGAACTTAGCGTCTCTGATGACAGCCTAACCATCGGCGCAGGTGTCACCTACAGCGATGCACACAGCACGCTCACAGAATATGATGCAGACCTTGGGGAATTGGTGCGCCGCATTGCGTCCACCCAGATCAGAAATTCAGGTACCATTGGTGGCAACATCGCAAATGGCTCCCCCATCGGGGATATGCCGCCCGCACTCATTGCCCTTGGTGCAACATTGGTACTGGGATCAAGGGAAGGGGAGCGAAGCCTGCCCCTTGAGGATTTCTTCATTGAATATGGAAAGCAGGACCGCCGCCCCGACGAATATGTAAAACGCATCATCCTGCCTTCGAAAGAAGCGGACCAGTCTTTCGCCACATACAAAATCTCAAAACGGTTTGATCAGGATATTTCCGCTGTTTGCGCGGCTTTCAGTGTCATTATCGAAGATGGCACCGTCCAAAATGCACGCATTTGCTATGGCGGCATGGCGGGGACGCCAGCGCGGGCTGGCGGCGCCGAAAAAACACTCATTGGTCAGGAATGGACATTGCAAACTGTTGGGGAAGCAATGGCCGAGATGGCGAACGATTACACGCCCCTAACCGACATGCGGGCAAGCGATGATTACCGAATGCAGGTGGCACAAAACCTTCTGATGAAATTCTTCATTGAAAGCACAGATGCCAAAGCCAAAACCCGCATCCTTGGGGAGGAAGCTGCCAATGCGTAATCCGATCCCAAGCAGAACAGAAATCCGCGGTAAAGTTCACAAAAACCACACTCACGACAGCGCCATGAAACAGGTGATGGGCGGCGCGCAGTATATTGATGATCTGCCAGAGGCCAAAGATCTACTGCATATGTATGTGGCGCAAAGCACCGAAGCCCATGCCCGCATCACAAAAATGGATCTATCTGCTGTTAAAGCTGCCTCGGATGTCGTCGCTGTTTATGCTGCTGAGGATGTGCCGGGTATCAATGACGCCTCCCCTGTTGCGGGTGATGATCCTGTTTTTGCGGAAGGTCTTGTTGAATATGTGGGACAGCCACTCTTTGCAGTTGCCGCAGAAAGCCTGGAAGCCGCACGAAAAGCGGCCTCCTTTGCCGTTATTGAGTACGACACCTTACCAGCGCTCATAACAGTTGATGACGCGATGGCAGCGAAATCTTTCGTGATGCCCAGCCGCACGTTGGAGCGCGGAGACCTAGACACCGCCATTAAAAGCGCAGCCCATCAGATCAAGGGGCGTATGGAAATTGGCGGTCAGGATCATTTCTATCTGGAAGGTCATGTGGCTCTTGCCACCCCTCGCGAAGATGGGGATGTTCACGTCTACAGCTCTACCCAGCACCCAACAGAAGTTCAACATAACGTTGCCAAATTCCTCGATGTGCCAGACCATTCGGTCACCGTCGAAGTTCGCCGCATGGGCGGTGGTTTTGGTGGCAAGGAAACGCAAGGGGCGTGGTTTGCTGCAATGACAGCGCTGGCGGCAACGCAAACAGGACGTCCCGCCAAACTGCGTCTCGATCGTGATGACGATATGGTTATGACGGGCAAGCGCCATGATTTCGTTGTGGATTACCGCGCGGGCTTTGACGATGACGGACGACTCAGCGGTGTTGAATATACATTTGCGTCCCGTTGTGGTCGTAGCGCGGATTTGTCTGCAGCGATTAACGATCGCACCATTTTCCACGCGGATAACGCCTACTTCATGGAAAATATCCGTGTCATCTCCCACCGCTGCAAAACCCATACGGTTTCCAACACAGCCTTTCGAGGTTTTGGCGGACCGCAAGGGATGGTGGCCGCAGAACGTCTTATGGATAAAATCGCCCATAAGCTTGGCAAGGATCCACTAGAGGTTCGAAAAGCCAATCTTTATGGCAAGGAAGACCGCAATGTCACGCCGTACCATATGACGGTGGAAGACAATATTGCCCCGGAATTAATGGCGGAATTGGAAGCATCGTCCGACTACCAAAAACGCCGTGCCGATATCCGTGCCTTCAATGCAGCAAACCCGTATCTTAAAAAAGGTATTTCCCTCACCCCTGTGAAGTTTGGGATCTCCTTTACAACTACTTTCCTTAATCAGGCGGGTGCCCTGCTCCATGTGTATACCGATGGCAGTGTCATGTTGAACCATGGCGGCACCGAGATGGGGCAAGGCCTGTTTATCAAAGTGGCGCAGGTTGTGGCGGAAACTCTGCAAATTGATATTGAGCGGGTTAAAATCACATCGACCTCTACGGATAAAGTGCCAAATACATCTGCAACTGCAGCCTCTTCCGGATCAGATATGAACGGTAAAGCCGCAGAAGCGGCGGCACTCAAAATCAAAGAACGTCTGATCAAATTTGCCATGTCTCATTTTGAGGTGGCGCGTGAAGATATTTCATTCCTGCCGAACCGGGTCAAAATTGGCGAGCAAGAAATGAGTTTCGCGGAATTTGTGCGTCTGGCTTATCTCAACCGAATTTCCTTATCCGCCACTGGCTTCTACAAAACGCCCAAAATCCACTATGATGCTGAAAACTATTCAGGGCGGCCCTTCTACTACTTCGCTTACGGTGCCGCGGTTTCAGAAGCCCTCATTGATACGCTGACAGGCGAAAGTAAAATTACCCGCGTGGATATCCTCCACGACACAGGCAAAAGCCTAAACCCGGCCATTGACCTTGGGCAGATTGAAGGCGGCTATATTCAAGGCATGGGATGGCTGACCACAGAAGAGCTTGTATTTGATGACAGCGGTAACCTCCGCACCCATGCGCCATCCACCTACAAGATCCCGACATGCAGTGACCGCCCGGCTATCTTCAATATGTCCCTTTATGAAAAAGGCGAAAATGTAGAAGACAGCATCCACAAATCCAAAGCGGTGGGGGAACCCCCCTTTATGTTGGCAATTTCGGCGTTTAATGCCATTGCGGATGCCGTCAGCAGCGTGTCAGATTATGAGACTTACCCCGATTTGAACGCCCCTGCGACGCCAGAAAATATCTTGCGGGCCATTTCAGATCTCAACGGGAAAGAATAAACACGTGAATGATTGGCACGACATAAAAACAAAGCTGGAAGAGTGGGATTGCCCCGCTCTCTTAGTAACTGTTTTACGTGCCGACGGGTCTACGCCTCGGGAAGCCGGGACCCATATGCTGGTTAGTGCCACCCAATTGGCAGGTACTATTGGGGGCGGCCGGTTGGAGCAATTGGCCATCGAACGGTGCAGAGAGTTACTGAAAAGCGGCACCGCCCATTCAGAGAAACTGTCTCTCCCCTTAGGTCCAGAACTGGCACAATGTTGCGGTGGGTATGTGGAACTGGCCATTTACACCATTTCATCACAAGCAATTATTCCGTCAGAAAAAGTGGTCCTAACCTGGCAAAATGAGGATCTGAGCATTCAGTTTTTATCTGAGCAGGAATTATCAGAGTTGGATACAAAACAAACTCAGAACTCCCTCGAGCAAGATTACCGTCGATACGACTTTACCCTTGCCCTTTATGGAGCCGGACATGTGGGTAAGGCGATCGTCAACATTCTTGCTCCGCTTCCTTGTAAAATCATTTGGGTTGATACCCGATCAGAAGAATTTCCTGCTGAAACAGCCGATAATGTTGAGAAAATAATCTGCCGGGATCCAGCAGCCGTTGCTACTGACATTGAGCAAGGTGCATTGCACCTGATCATGACACATAGTCATCGGCAGGATTACGACATTGTTCGCAATCTACTGGAAAAAAGTACTTTTCAGTATGCAGGGCTGATCGGATCAAAAACCAAATGGGCGCGATTCAGAAAAAGATTGCTGCGCGAGGGGGTTTCCGAAAACGAGATCAACAGGATTACCAGTCCTATCGGACAACCTGCACTGAAGGGGAAACATCCAACAGAAATCGCGATTTCCGTAGCTGCAGACATACTTATTCGCATATCTGAAAGAAATCATGTCGCAAACAATGACAACATGACAGACAATCAGGTCGAAAAAAGCCTATCTCTGCAAGCGGATAAAGAGGTAGGAAAACAAAAAGCCGGTGCTATAACAGCATCAAAACAGGGATAGTAATGGTGTTTGGATTGGGAGAGGGTCTCGATGGATAATGTTGGGGGAGTGACGCCCAGATTGTCACTGGCGGGGATCACAAAAGCATATCCCGGCGTTCTGGCAAATGATGATATTCATCTGAATATTCTACCGGGTGAAATTCATGCTTTGCTTGGGGAAAATGGCGCCGGTAAAAGTACGCTTGTAAAAATCATTTACGGTGTCCTTAAAGCCGATAGCGGGACAATTGCCTGGGAAGGCAAACAGATGGAAATTGCCAGCCCGCAAGCTGCCCGCAAACTCGGGATCGGCATGATTTTCCAGCATTTTTCCCTGTTCGAAGCCATGACGGTCACAGAGAATATTGCCCTTGGTATGCCTGGCAGACAAAATATGGCGGCACTGGCAAAACGAATTGTCGAAGTGTCCGAAAAATATGGATTGCCCCTGCAACCAGACCGCCATGTACACACTCTGTCGGTGGGTGAAAAACAGCGTATTGAAATCGTTCGCTGCCTTTTGCAGGATCCCAAACTTCTGATCATGGATGAACCCACATCGGTTCTGACACCGCAAGAAGCGGAAACCATGTTCAAAACTCTCCGTAGGCTTGCAGAAGAAGGTGTGTCTATTCTCTACATCAGTCACAAACTGGATGAGATCAAAGCGCTCTGCCATAAGGCGACAATCCTTCGGGGTGGCCGATATATTGCGGAATGTGATCCAACACAGGAAACCGCGAAAAGCCTGGCCGAGATGATGATCGGCACCAACCTGACACCACCGCGTCATACGGACAATGACAAACGCGGCGCAATTAAACTCAAAGCCCATAACATGTCATTGGACACGGATGATCAGTTCGGCGTCGATCTGAACCTGATTAATTTTGAATTGCGCCGCGGCGAAATCCTGGGGATCGCCGGTGTTGCGGGTAACGGCCAAGTGGAACTTCTGCAGGCTTTGAGCGGCGAACGCACGCTCCCCAACGGGGATGAACTGTTACTGGATGGTCAGGCAATTGGCCATTTGGGACCGGTGGACCGCCGCAACAAAAAAATCTCTTTCGTTCCAGAAGATCGCTTAGGGCATGGCTCTGTTCCTGATATGTCATTGGTAGACAACGCTTTTTTGAGCGCATATCGCACCAAAGGGCTTCTCTCCAGCGGTTTGATTAACACACCAAAGACCACAAGATTTGCCGAAGATATTGTAAAAGCATTTGATGTGCGCACGGCTGGTGTCGATCACACCGCAGGAAGCCTCTCAGGAGGTAACCTGCAAAAATTTATCGTTGGCCGTGAAATGATGCAGGATCCTGAACTTATCATCATTGCTCATCCGACGTGGGGTGTTGATGCAGGCGCTGCGGCTGCCATTCATCAGGCCATCATTGATCTTGCAGATAACGGGGCCGCGGTTCTTGTGGTCAGTCAGGATCTGGATGAGCTATTTGCCATCAGCAATCGCATCGCCGTCATTGCGGAAGGGCGTCTTTCTGCAAGTCGCGATATTGATGAAATTACCATTGAAGAAATAGGCCTTCTCATGGGCGGAACAACGTCAACCGACGCATCGGCACAGGAGGGCGCAACAGTTGCTTAAAATTGAAAAAAGACCCGAACCGTCGAAATCAATGGTCTATATGACCCCGGTTTACGCCCTGCTTTTGACGATTGCGTCCAGCACCGTTCTCTTTAGCGCATTGGGCGTCAGCCCACTGGAAGCGCTGAACAACTTTTTCATTCTTCCAGTAGGGGACACCTACGGAATTACAGAACTGCTTGTGAAGGCAACGCCACTTATTTTATGTGCCATTGGCCTTTCCATTGGTTTTCGCGCCAATGTGTGGAATATCGGCGCTGAGGGGCAACTCACCATGGGGGCTATCTTTGGCGGTGGTGTTTTTATCTACCTCTATGATGTAGACAGCTTCCTCCTTCTGCCTGCCATGATCATAATGGGGGCTGTCGGCGGCGCTTTGTGGGCTGCCATCCCCGCTTTTTTCAAAACACGGTTTAACGCCAACGAAATTCTTACCAGTTTGATGCTGGTGTATGTCGCGGTTCTGGTTCTCAGCCTCTTAGTCCACGGACCTTGGAGGGACCCGGACGGATTTAACTTCCCGGAATCCCGTATTTTCAGTGAAGCGGCGACAATGCCCGTTCTATGGGAAGGGACACGCCTTCATTTCGGAACAGTCCTTGCGCTTGTTGCCGTTCTCGGTGCGTGGTTAATGCTGGCAAAAACTCTGGTGGGTTTTCAAGTCAAGGTTATCGGCGCTGCGCCTCTTGCAGGCTCTTACGCTGGATTTAGCCAAAAGAAAATCGTCTGGTTCAGCCTTCTGGTGGGGGGCGGCCTTGCCGGTGTTGCTGGCGTATCAGAAGTCTCTGGCCCCATTGGGCAACTTCTCCCATCCATTTCACCGGGCTATGGCTTTACCGCTATCATTGTTGCTTTTCTGGGTCGTTTGCATCCTGTCGGGATTGTCTTCGCGGGTCTGTTGATGGCTCTTACCTATCTTGGCGGCGAAACAGCACAGATCAATCTGGGCCTGCCCGTTGCTGTCACAGGTGTTTTTCAAGGCATGGTCCTGTTCTTCCTGCTTGCCTGTGATGTTCTTGTAAATTATCGGTTCCGCTTCAAGTCATATGGAAAGGCAGCGTCATGAGTGGTTTTGAATGGGTCGTCCCCGTTATCCTGACGATTATCACCGCTGCAACACCGCTTGTCTTTGCGGCCATCGGTGAATTGGTAACAGAGAAATCTGGCGTCCTAAACCTTGGCGTTGAAGGCATGATGCTGGTGGGTGCCGTAGCGGCATTTGCGACCGCTACCGTTACCGGCAGTTATCTTCTTGCCATTGCGGCGGCGGCGCTTGCTGGAGCGGCCCTCGCCTTTGTTTTTGGTATTCTCACCTTGTCCCTGATGGCAAATCAGGTGGCCACAGGCCTTGCCCTGACTTTATTTGGTGTTGGCCTCAGTGCCCTTGCCGGTCAGGGGTTTGTGGGAGAGCCGGTCAAAGCGCTTGAGAAGCTCAACATCTCAGGTCTGACTGATTTACCGTTTGTGGGCCCTATCTTGTTTGGACAGGATCCTTTGGTGTACCTGTCCTTTATCATGGTCGCCCTGGTAAGCTGGTTCCTATACAAAACCAAAGGGGGACTGATCCTGCGTGCCGTAGGTGACTCCCACGATGCGGCCCATTCCATTGGATATTCGGTTATTGGCATTCGGTATCTGGCTGTTTTGTTTGGCGGCGCTATGTCTGGCATTGGCGGGGCATACCTGTCGCTCGCCTACACACCAATGTGGGCAGAAAACATGACCGCGGGCCGCGGCTGGATTGCCCTTGCTCTTATTGTTTTTGCCACCTGGAAGCCAGGTCTTGTTTTGATAGGCGCTTATATGTTCGGCGGCATTACCATTCTTCAATTACATGCTCAGGCGGCGGGTCTGGATCTACCTTCACAGGTTTTATCCATGCTCCCTTATCTGGCGACTGTAATTGTGCTAGTACTGATTTCAAAAGACGAATCTCGAATTCGCAAACACGCGCCTGCCTGTATCGGAAAGATATTCCATCCAGCGGCATAATATTTGCTTTATCAAAGTTTTTTCGACAGAGGAGAAAAACATGAAAGTTTCAAAATTTGCAGGCCTGCTTGGCGCAGCCCTCGTTGCAGGTGGCATGCTTGCAAGTGGCGGTGCAGCAGCTCAAGACAAAATCGGCTTTGTCTATGTTGGTCCAATTGGTGACCATGGCTGGACTTACCGCCATGACATTGGTCGCTTGGCCATCGAGAAAGAGCTTGGCGATAAAGTAAAAACAACATTTGTTGAAAGCGTCAAAGAAGGCCCAGACAGTGAACGTGTGATCCGCAAAATGGCGGCTGATGGTCACAAGCTGATTTTCACAACTTCTTTTGGCTTCATGAACCCAACTGTTAAAGTCGCCAAAGCCTTCCCTAACGTCAAATTTGAGCATGCAACAGGCTACAAACAGGCGAAAAACGTCAGCACATATTCTGCACGTTTCTACGAAGGTCGTTATGTGATCGGTAAAATTGCCGGTAAAATGACTAAATCCAACGTCATCGGTTACGTTGGCTCCTTCCCAATTCCAGAAGTTGTTCGCGGCATCAACGCAACAGCACTTGCTGCACGCAGTGTAAACCCTGACGTTCAGATCAAAGTAGCTTGGGTGAACACTTGGTATGATCCAGGTAAAGAAGGCGATGCCGCTAAAGCCCTGATCGACCAAGGCGCTGACATTATTCTGCAGCACACAGACAGCCCAGCTCCTCTGCAGGTTGCTGAATCCCGCGGTGTATGGGCAGTTGGTCAGGCATCTGACATGAACAAATTTGCGCCAAAAGCCCAACTTACAGCCATTATCGACAACTGGGACAAATACTATGTAGAGCGCGCAAAAGCGGCCCTCGACGGCACATGGGAGTCTCAGGACGTTTGGATCGGCCTGAAAGGCAAAATGGTTGAAATCGCACCATACAACAAAGCAATCCCAGCTGATGTTGTTGCCCTTGCTGAAGAAACACGCAAAGGCATTATGGATGGTTCTATCAAGCCATTTGCAGGTCCATTTAACAAACAAGACGGATCTTCCGCAGTGAAAGCCGGTGAAGAACTGGATGACGGCGTCCTTCTTGGCATGGACTGGTATGTTGAAGGCGTTCAAGGCAAACTGCCTAAGAACTAATTCAATCGTCATCTGAAAACAGAACCCCTGCCGGACTTGAACCCTTCGGCAGGGGTTTTATTTTAAGTAAAGGGAGGAATGCACATGACTGATCTCACAGCATTTATTGAAGGCTTACCAAAAGTTGAACTGCATCTTCACATTGAAGGCAGCCTTGAGCCTGAACTCATGTTTGATCTGGCCAAACGCAACAATATTGATCTTCCCTTCAAATCCGTTGAAGAAGTTCGCGCCGCCTACGAGTTTACTGAGTTACAGGATTTTCTGGATATCTACTATCAAGGCATGGGCGTTCTGCAAACCGAGCAGGATTTCTACGATTTGACAGATGCGTATCTTAAAAAAATACACAGCCAGAATGTCATACACACCGAGATTTTCTTCGACCCGCAAGGGCATACCGAGCGTGGCGTTGCTTTTGAAACAGTCATTAACGGCATAACCCGCGCGCTTGATGATGGCTGCAAAAACTATGGCATTAGCAGTGAAGTCATCATGTGCTTTCTGCGGCACCTAAGTGAAGAGGACGCTCTTAAAACTCTTGAAGAGGCCCTCCCCTTTAAAGACCGGATTTTGGGTGTTGGCCTCGACTCCAGCGAACTTGGACACCCCCCTTCAAAATTCCAGCGTGTCTTCGCCAAAGCAAAAGCAGAAGGCTTGAAACTGGTTGCTCACGCAGGTGAAGAAGGCCCACCTGAATATGTGACAGAAGCCCTGGATCTCTTGAAGATTGATCGACTGGATCATGGCAATCGCAGTCTGGAGAATGAGGTGCTGACCAAGCGCCTCGCAGATATGGGCATTGCCCTGACGGTATGTCCGCTTTCCAATTATAAGCTGGCGGGGGTGACGGATATGACCAAACACCCACTCAAAACCATGCTGGACAAGAACCTGAACGCGACCATTAATTCAGATGATCCGGCCTATTTTGGGGGCTATATGACTGAAAATTATTTGGCCGTTTATGAGGCCCTTGACCTTAGCCGAGAAGAACTTGAAACTCTCGCCGAAAACGGAATTAACGCCAGCTTCTGTAGTGAGGCTCGTAAAACTGAGATGCGCAAACAGCTCAACTCATATGTGAGTCAATGACGCAGTATTCCGCTGACAATCCCCTGTTTCTGGATCACATGTCCACAACCCCTGTTGCACCTCAAGTGCAACAGGTTATGGCGGACTGTCTGAACAAACCTCATGCGCCCCCTAAATCAAAGCGCCTGATTACCCAGGCGCAAAGCTCAGTTGCGGATCTGATCGGCGCCAAATCCGACGAGATTATTTTCACCTCAGGGGCGACAGAAGCAAATAACCTGGCGATC
Organism: Sneathiella sp. P13V-1; assembly: GCF_015143595.1. NCBI lineage: Bacteria > Pseudomonadati > Pseudomonadota > Alphaproteobacteria > Sneathiellales > Sneathiellaceae > Sneathiella > Sneathiella sp. P13V-1. The sequence goes on from NZ_WYEU01000003.1 coordinate 392,739, forward strand.
TTGGGTAGCTGCTCCGGACAAACGCCAAAAACAATCCTGACCACAGCTATTGAGCACAGTTCAGTCCTTGCCCCTATAAGGCAGCTAGAGAAATCCGGTTTCAATATTGAATTCCTGAGATTGAACTCAAACGGCACGGTCGACCTAGACGCATTGGCAACAAAGTTGAAGCAACCGAATGTGGCTCTCATATCCATTCAAGGGGCTAATAACGAACTTCCCATCAGGCAACCGATTGAACACATCGCCCAGATGACCAAAAAAGCAGGTTCCCTTTTTCACGTGGATGCCTCCCAATCCATAATTGGCCAGCATTTAGACGTCAGTCAATTTCCTGTTGATATGGTCAGCTTGTCTTCACAGAAGATCTATGGCCCACAAGGTATTGGCGCGCTGTTTGTAAGACGAAATGTAAATCTTCGTCCTTTGATGTTCGGCGGGGAACAACAATATGGATTGCGCCCGGGAACAATGCCTTTGTTTCTGATATTGGGGTTTGCAAAGGCTTGTGAGCTCGCAAAAGAAAACGCGCTGTCCGACAAAGCCCATCTCAATATGTTGAAAGAAGAGTTTGTCACAATTTTGAGTAAGACAACAAATCGCTTCGCACTACATTCCGGTAGTCCCAACTCCGGGAACCCCTCCTTAATCAGCATTCATATGGATGGCGTTCAAGCAGAAGAGATATTGGATCGCCTGCCGGAGCTTACCATATCTACAGGCGCCGCGTGTGAACGTGAACAGGGACGCCCCTCTCACGTTCTTAACGCTCTCGGCTACGATGCAATCATCGCCGCAGAGACACTCCGCATCGGCATGGGGCGTTATGTCACAAGGCAGGACGCCCATTACGCTGCTAATATGATTGCCAGCTTATTGAAGTGATGGATGGAAAGTAATGTATCCCCGTGACCCAGAAACCGGGCGTTTGATCCGCCCGATCAGAATTCCCAATGACCAAATTGTCACCATGGTAGATCGGTTCTATGAGAAGGTGCGGGCGCATTCCGAACTTGGCCCCATTTTCAATAACACCATTGGGGACAAATGGGACCATCATTTGCCTAAGATGTATAGCTTCTGGTCCTCTGTGCTAAATAGCAGCGGTACTTACTCGGGCAATCCAATGGCAGCCCATATTACTTTGAAAGAAAAGGTCGTCCCCCCGAACTTCGGGCAATGGCTGACCCTCTTCAAAGAAACATTGGATGAATTGTTCGTCCCTGAGGATGTAGAGTTCATCTATGGCAAGGCATCAAATATCGCCCAAAGCCTCTCCCTTGGCATGTTCTACAATCCCGCCAGCCCGCATCATATTCCACCGGAAGCTTCCTGAAAAATCGGATCATTCTGAAAATGTTTTTTCAGATGATCCAGTGTCACTCGAACCTTCGGCGGCGTAATATGACCTTGTGGATAGAGTGCTGAGATGGCCACATTCTTTGGATGTAACTCTGGCAACACATGGACAAGTTTTCCTGATCTCAGCTCGCTCTGAATCTCCCAGACTGACTTTAGGGCAATTCCCTGTCCCTCCAGCGCCCATTGCCTAAGCACGTCTCCATTATTGCTATCCAGACTGCCTTTGACACTAAACTTTTGGACCTTTTCTTCACCTTCAAAGATCCATTGGAATTGAGTTGAGCCAGGAAAGCGCAAGAGCAAGCAACTATGCTCAAGCAAATCTTCCGATTTCTGAGGCGTGCCATATTGTTTTAGATATTCAGGAGACGCACATAAAATCCTTGGGCAGTTGGCTAGATGAATGGATTTTAACGAGCTATCTTTGAGCGGGGCGATCCGAACGGCGATATCAACACCTTCGCCGACGATATCTACAATCTCATCTGTCAGCGACAAGCGTATTTCCAATTCTGGATATAGCGCCTGAAGTGCGGGCAAGATTGGCGCAACATGACGGCGCCCCAACACGGTTGGAGCCGTAATCTTGACAGAACCAGAAGGATTTAATCTCCGGGACGATAGGTGCGTTTCCGCCGCCTCCACCTGACGAAGAATGCTTTTGCACTCCTCATAATACTGAAGTGCTTCATCTGTTGGCGTAACTTGACGCGTGGTGCGATTAAGAAGGCGCACACCCAGATGCTTTTCCAAATTTGCAACTCGGGCGCTCACAACAGCTGTGGTAAGTCGCAGTTCCCTGCCCGCTTTTGAAAACCCGTTATGTTCAACAACAGCTACAAAAGCTGTCATATCTTTGAAACTTGCCATTTTATTATCAAAATATTTTTGAAAGTGTGTTCTTTTTATATATCTTTTTCACAAGAATAAAATCCCGTAAACTGCGAAATTCCAATTTTGGGAGAGTGAGAGGTTAAGGAGCGGGGAAGATGGGCTTTGATTTTATGGAATGGCTTCAGCTGGGAATACGTTGGATCCATATCATTACAGGCATCGCATGGATTGGTGCGTCTTTTTACTTTATTTGGCTGGATATGAATCTGGTGCCACCGAAACAAGGTGGTCAGAAAGATAAAGACGGTGTGGGTGGTGAACTTTGGGCCATCCATGGTGGCGGTTTTTATGAAGTTCAAAAATATCGCGTTGCCCCTCCCGCTTTCCCCGATCATCTGCATTGGTTCAAATACGAGGCCTATTTCACCTGGATCAGCGGCTTTGCGCTGCTTGCCGTTCTCTATTATTTTGGGGCGGAAATTTACCTGATCGATAAATCCGTTGCAGATATTTCAACGGATACTGCAATCCTGATCGGCATTGGCTCGCTTGTTGGTGGCTGGGTGGTCTATGACCTCCTCTGCAGAACCCCATTGATCAAGCACCAAGGGGTATTTGGCCTTGTTCTGTTCGTGTTGCTGACTTTGGCGGCATGGGGATTGTCTCACGTCTTCAGCGGACGAGGCGCCTATATTCATGTCGGTGCCATTATTGGCACGATTATGGCCGCCAATGTGTTGATGATTATTATGCCGGGCCAACGTGCTTTGGTGTCCGCTGTTGAAAAAGGGGAGCAGCCAGATCCGGCACCGGGCATTAAGGCCAAGCAGCGCTCTTTGCATAATAACTACTTCACTCTTCCTGTTCTGTTTATCATGATCAGCAACCACTATCCTGGCACCTTTGGTCATGAGTACGGATGGCTGGTATTAGCGGGCCTTGCCCTTGTCGGCATTCTGGTCCGTCACTTCTTCAATATGAAAAACCAAGGCCGTGCGAAACAAGGGTTTGTGCTTCTCCCCATCTCTTTTGTCCTGTTCTTCGTCATCGCCTATATGGCAAGTCCAAACAAGGAAGTTGACACATCAGGACCAAAAGTTGGCTTCAATCAAGTCTTTCAAATCATGCAGGATAGATGTGTAAGTTGTCATTCAGCCAATCCCAGCAATGAAGATTTCCGCCCTGCCCCTAAAGGGGTGAAACTGGATACGGCTGAGGAAATCTTGAGAGAGGTAAGACGTATTAGGCAGCAGGTTGTGGATACCGATGCCATGCCACTTGGCAATATTACCGAGATGACCGAAGAAGAAAGAAAACTTCTAGGTCAATGGATCGCTCAAGGCGCTGGTAAAGACTAACATCAAATCAAGGGCCGCTATACAACCAGCGGCCCTTGTTCTATAAGCCTGATATGGAAAATGATTTAAAATTAATGCAGGCGATAGGCGGGGCGGGGCATGGCGGCGCTGAGAACTTCTTTGTAAATCTCACTCTCGCCTTTGAACGCAATCAACTTAGCCAGAAAGTAGTGACACGCCCTAACGAGGTCCGAGATAGGTTGCTAGCAGAGGGCAACGTAGATGTTCACCACGCCAAATTTGGCGGGATGCTTGATTTTAGCACAAAAAGAACGCTTCAAAAAATCGCCGATGATTATCAGCCTGACATTTTCCTGAGCTGGATGAGCCGTGCAGCCTCCCTCACTCCAAAAGGCCCTTTTCCCAAGGTCGCGCGGATGGGGGGATATTACAAGCTCAAGTATTTTCAAAAATGCGACCATATGGTGGGGATAACTCAGCATCTATGCGATTATATGGTCGAGCAGGGCTGGCCCGCAGATAAAGTTCATTATATCCCCAATTTTATCAACTGGTCTCCTTCCCCTGCGATCAGCCGCGCCGAATTTGATACTCCAAACGATGTTCCGCTTCTCTTATGCCTTGGCAGACTTCATCAGGTAAAGGGTCTGGACACTGCCATTCGTGCCCTTGCAAAGGTTCCGGACGCCCACCTCTGGATAGCAGGTGATGGCCCTTTAAAAGAGGAACTCAAGAAGCTCTCAGAAGATCTATCCCTTACTAATCGTATTCGCTTCCTTGGGTGGCGCACTGATAAAGAAGCATTACTTGCAACTGCTGACATTGTGGTTTTCCCGTCCCGGCAGGAAGGGTTTGGGAACGTCATCCTGGAAGCCTGGGCTTCGAAAACACCAATGGTTGCAACCGCTGCCCAAGGGCCCGCGGCTTACATCAAACAAGGCGAAACCGGTATGATCGGTGAAATTGATAACGTGAAGGAACTGGCGACAAACCTGACTGCTGTCATCGAGTCACCGGCTCTTCGTCAGCGGATCATTGAAAATGGTCACGCATCCTATTTACAGGATTTCACTGAATCCGCGGCACTTAGAAACTGGAAGGATTTTTTTCTCTCAATTTTATAAAAAATTCCAAATAAATTAATTAACTTATATGAAAGCAAATTAATGTTAGATGGTACTTTCAGAACGTATTGAAGTCGTGAAACAAGTACCTTATGAAGAAAACCTTCGGTAAAAGCATCGCTTTTAAACAAGCAAAAACCGCCGCAATTGCTGCCGTTCTGGTGGGGTTTATTTTCAGCGCAGCGCAGCTTGCCTACGACTATGCCACTGAAAAAGAAGACAATCGTAAAACAGCTAATCACATCCTGAATACCATGCGTGGCCCTGCAAGTGAAGCAGCCTACAATCTTAGCAGCGAACTCGCTGAAAAAGTTCTGGATGGAATGATGGAAAATCCCCAGGTGCAGTCTGCGGCTATTTACGCCAAATTCGGCTTTAACACGCAGGAAACCCTCGCAACCAGAACCCGAGATCAATCCAACGAAGCAATTTCTGCGCTCGCCAGCCTTGTCGCTCCTCAGGAAGAAAACTACCATATCGAATTAGTAGAAACATCCACTAATCAACTTATTGGCTCCATGCAGTTAAAAATGGATCCAAACGTTCTCGCTGCTACATTTCTTGACCGGGCAACAGTGGTTTTTCTGGCGGGTTTCTTAAGAAACATCTTCCTGACTTTTGTGCTGGTTTTTGTCTTTTATCGAACACTTACGAAACCCATATCTACAATTGCCAAAAAGATTGAAAGAATTAATGCGAACGCGCCGGACCTCAGCAAACTTGAAATACTGGGAGCCCATAAAGATGACGAACTCGGGCTTTTAGTGGAAGGGTTCAATCGCGCCCTTGAACTTCTCGGAGACAACCTCAAACGCAGGAGAGCTGCAGAATCTGAAATAAGGGATAACATGTATCTTTTTAGAGCGTTGGCACGGAGTAGCTCTGATATTTTCTGGAGTACGGACGCCGGTCTCAAAGTCAGTCTCTTGTCTCTTGAAGCAGAAACTCAGTCCCTCAACAAAGATCTCGGCATCCAAGGCCGGCATCTATTTGATTTTCTTACAGAGTTTTCGGCAGATGATAATTTGTCTACCCTGAAGAAAATCGCAACGGATCGTCAGGATTTCAGGGGAATTCAAATAAAGCTCGATATAGACGGAGAGCCTGCATACTTCTCCTTTCATGGCAGCGTGAAATTGGGGCCAAACAACGAATTTCAAGGATACTTGGGGACTGCAATTGATATAACCGAAGCAATCCACAAAGACCAAGAAATCGCTGCCGCACTTGAGCAACTTCGTCAAGCTCAGAAGATGGAGGCTGTGGGTCAGCTTACCGGAGGCGTTGCGCATGATTTCAACAACCTCCTTGCGGTTATCATCGGAAATCTGGAAATCGTCAGCGATAGCTTGGAAGATCAACCCGAACTAAAAATGATGCTTGAGAAAGCCATCATGTCCGGTGAAAAAGGAGCCCAACTAACACAACAGTTACTCGCCTTTTCCAGAAAGCAGGAATTGAAGCCCAGGGACGTCTTTATCAATGAGCATGTGAGCAATGTTGCTGACATGCTCGAGCGAATTCTGACAAGTGAAATTGTATTTACACTGGATTTGGATGATCATCTTTCAAAATGCTATATTGATGCAGCACAGTTTGAAAATGCCCTGCTCAACCTTTCGATCAATGCCCGTGACGCGATGCCCGGTGGTGGAGAACTTACCATTAGAACGCGCGCGCACAATCAAAACACACCAGTTACTCTGGGCACTAGTGAACTGCAGGAGGGCGAGTATATCAAAGTCAGTGTCATTGACAGAGGCGAAGGTATGACTGAAGACGTCCGCAGCAAAGCGATGGAGCCGTTCTTTACAACCAAGGATGTTGGAAAAGGAAGCGGGATGGGGCTTGCTATGGTATATGGTTTTATTGGACAATCGAAAGGTGCCATGAACATAATCAGCCAGATCGGCGAAGGTACGAGAATTGATTTATACCTTCCGTGCAGTTTGGAAAAGTCAAGTGAGGGACAAAAGCAGAAGTCTCTTCAAGAGAGTTGAGTTGAATGCCTAAGGCAACATGTTACTCGGAAGTAGATTCCGGTTTAACTGAATTGAATTTTGTCAAAAGGATATTGCAAATATCCCAGGATCCGGCGATCGCGTTATCTCCGGAGGGCAAGGTCATAGGCATTAATGCGCATTGGTCTTCTTATAATCTCAAGTTCAACCATGAGGCGATTGAGAACTTAACAGACCTTTTCACAAAAAAAACAGTTTCCGAAATCTTGAAAGCCGCCAGCGGCGCCAAGGAAACGGCTTCCCTTAATAACATTTCGCTTCTTTCAAGGTTGGTTAAAAATAGAAAGTTTGACGCTTCCCTGGTCAATTTCGGAGACTTTTTCACTTTAACCCTAACAGCAAAGGAAGCTGCAGAAATAAACGAAACCGGGCTTCATAGTCTTCAGGATCTCACGACCGCCCTGGAAGCCATCCCGGCACCGGTTTTCTTTAAAGATGCAAACTATATCTACAGGGCCGTAAATCAGGCTTTTCTAGATCATATTGGATACACACGAGAAGAAGTAATCGGTAAAGGGGTTTACGAAGTCTCCCCCAAAGAACAAGCAGATATATTTTACAAGGCAGATGTTGACCTTGTGAACAGTGGCAAACTGCAAACCTATGAAACAAATATTGTGGAAAAAAGTGGTTTCAAAGGCACTGCAATTTTCCACAAAAATATTGTCAGAAATAAAGAAGGTGAGCATCTGGGAATTATCGGCATTATTCTGGACATCACCAAAAGAAAAGAGGCCGAACGGGAAGCACAAGAAAACGCCTCAGTCCTGAACGCCATTATGAAAAACAGCTCAGCGCATATTTTTGTAAAGGATCCTGAAGGCCGATACACCCACGCCAGTGAAACCTTTACCAAAGAGTATGGCTGGCCGCCAGGGTATATGTTGGGAAAAACCGATCATCAACTTTTCCCAAAACCGATAGCTGACAGAATGGTTGAGTGGGATCAACAAGTTGTTGAACGCGGACAGATTCAGATAGAACGTGACGAACTTCCGATAAAAAACGGCACAAAATATTATCTAACCACAGTTTTTTCTTTAAAAGATAAGGATGGGAAACTGATTGGAACCTCGTTGATTGCGGGGGATATTACAGACCAAATCAAGGCTCAAAAAAGGCTGGAGCAAGCCTCAGAACGCCTGGAACATGAAGTAGAAAAACGAACGCGCGCCCTTTCCGTGGAAGTTGCAACGAGGAAGCAGGCAGAAGGTGAACTTCGCAAAATGCTTCAATCCAGCCCAATAGCCGTTGGTATATCTGAGATTGATAGTGGAAGGTTATCTTTTGCCAACGCAAGTTTGTGTAAATTGCTTGGTCGAACTGAAGAACAACTGATTACTGATTCCACATTGCAGTTCTGGCCGGACCTTTCCGTTAGAGCCCACCTTGTGGAGGAGCTTCGTAAAAATGGCAAAACTGTTCCCATAGAAACTCAAGTATATGGGAAAAACAATTCCCTTATCTGGGTTTTGCTGAGCTGGACCAGAGTCTTTATCAATGGCGAGCCCAAAATTGTCTCCTGGCTTCACGAAATTGAGAAAATAAAACATGCGGAAGCTGTTCTGCAGCGGTCCAAAGATGATCTCGAAGAATTGGTTGCCGAACGCACCCAAGAGCTGGAAATAGAAATTGAAGAAAAACAAAAAGTAGAAGAAGCGCTGAGAGACAGGGAACAGCTTCTTGAATCGTATGCCAACGCTAGTTCCGACTGGTTCTGGGGAATGGATAAAGACCTGAAATACAGCACTGTGTCTGATCGGTTTCAAGAACGCACAGGTTTGGACCCATCGGAAATTATTGGCAAACACCGATGGGACTATCTAGACAAATCTGATGGTGCAGATGACCCTTGGACAAGTCATAAACGGACATTGGAGAACCAGGAGCCCTTTCGTGATTTTCCAATTGCACTTAAGCGAAAAGACGGCACAATTTTACATGCTTTGACAAGCGGCGTGCCTACTTTTGATGAGAAAGGCGAATTCACAGGCTACGTTGGGGTTGGTAAGGACGTAAGTGAAGAAGTAACGGCCAGAGAGCACGCTAAAAATGTTGAGCAACAACTGCAACAAGCCCAAAAAATGGAAGCGATAGGTCAGCTCACTGGCGGTATTGCCCATGATTTCAATAATATTCTCGCCATCATCATGGGAAACGCGGAACTGCTGCAAGAAATGGTTCCAGAGGACGACCCTTTACAGAAATTCCTGGAATCCATCGATCGATCTGCAACCCGCGGCGCGCAACTTACCCAACGTTTGCTGGCCTATTCTCGCAAACAGGAATTACGCCCTGTGGAGTTAAGCCTGAATGAACTGATCGCAGGTATTGGTGATATGGTGGAACGGCTGATCGGTGAAACTATCAGGGTACGTTACCAATTCAATACATCCACATCACACGTTCTGGCAGACTCAGGTCAACTTGAAAATGCATTCGTAAATTTATGTATTAACGCCCGCGATGCCATGCCGGACGGTGGCGACCTCGTGATTAAAACAAATAATCTGGTGATTGATGCGAATAATCAGTCCACATATCCTGAACTTGAACCTGGTAATTACAGCTACCTGTGTGTCACAGATACTGGCTCCGGGATGGATGAAGAGACCTTGGCTCATGTATTTGAGCCCTTTTTCACAACAAAGAAGGTTGGCAAGGGTACCGGCTTGGGTCTTAGTATGATTTACGGCTTTGCCAAGCAATCTGGCGGCGCTGCCAAACTGTTCAGCGAGCCCGGAAAAGGAACCCGCGCCCGCATCATCTTGCCTAGTCTGTCAGATGACTAGACCTCTCAATCGATAATCGCCTGATAGACTAACGCTCTCAATTCCTTACGAATTGGATAATAACTGGATGGCAAAAGCTGGGTCGCAAAAATCACGATAAGATCTTCAACCGGATCAACCCAGAAGACGGTGCTTGCCATCCCGCCCCATCCAAAATCACCGGTTGACCCCATCATTTGGGCCTTCGTTGGCTCCAGCATCACCCAGCCGGCGAGGCCAAACCCAACACCCGCGAAAGACACCTCGGAAAACACGGGCTGTCCCATAGAGGCCAAATCACCGGGAAGCTGGTTCTGTATAATAAATTCAACGGTACGGGGGCCTAATATCCGTCCCGCGTCACATTCGCCGCGCATCCGGATCATATCTGCATATTTCAGATAATCCGGAACGGTACTCAATAATCCACCGCCACCAGAGAAACAGGTTACTGTTCCCTGCTCATAAATGCTTTTTTCAGGATCATCTACAAGCGTCAGGAGGCCTTTGTCAGTCGGCGTATAACTCGCTGCCAATCGATCCGCATTGACATTTTCGATAGCGAATGAGGTATCCGACATTCCGAGAGGATCAATGATCATCTCTTGAAGATACAGGTCCAGAGGCTTACCACTGATCACTTCAACCAATCGCCCAATCACGTCAGTTGAAACGCTGTAATTCCATCTTGCACCTGGTTGGAATTTTAAGGGGAGCGTTGCAAGATGATTGATTTTCTCTTCCAGGGTTCCCCCTCGCGGCCCGAAATTAATTTTTTGATCCGCGTATTCTGTCTCCAGAACTCCCAGATTAAAATCGTATGTCAAACCTGAACAATGGGTAAGAAGATGATGAATTGTCGGCTTCACCTCGCAAGGAACCGTATCATCAATAGATTGCGCGTTTTCGCGCAACACTCTCATATCTTTAAAAGCTGGAATGAAATCTTCTATTGGGTCATCCAGATGGAACAACCCTTTTTCATAAAGCGTCATTAAAGCGAAGGAAGAAATGGGCTTTGTCATGGAATAAAAGCGGGCAATGGTGTCCCCTTCCCACATTTTATTCCGCTCAACATCACGCAAACCAGTCCAATTGGAGTAGACCACCTCTCCGCGGCGGCTAACCAAAGCCTGTGCACCTGGAAGTTTTCCTGCCTCGACATACCGCTCCATCCAAGATGTGATATTTTCGAGGCGCTCCGTAGACATGCCCATAAGTTCTGGTCGTTGCGTGATTTTCATTTCTTCCCCCGCTTTTTATTTTCTTTAAGGGCGCGCCTCGATTGTCATTTGCGACTGACGACCAAGCCCTTCAACTTCCATTTCAATTTTCTGACCAACTTTCAAGTAAACCGGTTCTGGCTTTATGCCCATACCTACTCCTGGAGGTGTTCCAGTTGAGATCACATCGCCTGGCATCAGAGTCATAAACTGGCTGAGATATGACACTATTGTCGTCACATCAAAGATCATGGTCTGTGTCGTACCATTCTGATAACGTTTTCCATCAACATCAAGCCACATAGAAAGGTTCTGTGGATCCGCGATCTCGTCTTTTGTCACCATCCACGGTCCCATTGGCGCAAATGTGTCATGGCTCTTACCTTTGATCCATTGACCAGAACGCTCTGTCTGAAATGCGCGTTCTGACACGTCGTTGACCGCACAATATCCGGCCACATAATCCAAAGCCTCGTCCTTGGAGACATACTTGGCGCGCTTGCCAATCACAACACCAAGTTCAACTTCCCAGTCGGTTTTCACAGAGCCACGTGGGATTTCGATATCATCGTTTGGCCCACAGATGGAAGTGGTTGCTTTTGCAAACACGATAGGCTCTTCTGGGATCGGGTTGCCGGTCTCTTCAGCATGATCAGAATAATTCAGACCAATACAGATAAGTTTACCCACATTCCCAACACAGGCTCCAATACGAACACCTTCATCGACAAGTGGTAAGGATGTTGGGTCAATTGCTTTCAGTTCTTCAAGCGCCTCATCCCCCAGAATGCTGCTATCAATATCCGCAACTTTTCCTTCAAGGCTTCTAATCCGCCCCTCTTGATCCAAAACGCCTGGTTTTTCTGCGCCGGCTTCGCCAAATCTGATCAATTTCATGACTTTTCCTCTTAGATACTGTTTTCCCTGTTGTAGCACAGCCTATACCATCACCGATAGATGAGCTTATCCCACCTGATGAAAAGATTGACCTTTGAATTAACTTTCCCGACTGGTGGAATTATCGCACAATAGGTCAAAATAGATGTCTCACAGAAACAAGCTCCTTCCAAAATGCTCGCTGATCTTATCAATGCAATAAATCCGTTTCATCTTGCCGTAATCTGTGCAGCTTTTTTTTGCGGCGGCTTAGTTAAGGGGACATCTTCTTTCGGGCTTCCTACTGTTTCCGTTCCAATACTTATCACTGTACTCCCACTTCCCACAGCTCTCGCCGTGCTCGCTGTTCCCTTGGTGCTGAGCAATGTCTTCCAGATGATTGTTTCGGGCGGAATTAAGGCCGCTATTAAACGACATTGGCCACTTTATCTTGCCATCCTTCTCACACTGCCGATCGGGGTATATTTCCTCGCCATCGCAGATATATCGCTCCTCACGATTATTCTGGGCGTAGCGTTGGTGATTGTGACCTCTCTTGAGCTATTCGGCATTCCACTAACCTTCCTGAAAAAACATGAAAATATCTACGGCCCTATCATAGGTGTGGTCTCTGGCATCATAGGGGGGATGACATCTCTTTTTGCCATATTACCGATTTTTTTCATGGTGGCATTAGGGTTGGAAAAAGAGAAATTTGTCTCAGCCGTCAGCGTCATGCTGTGCTCTGGCAGTGTACTTCTCGCCATTTGCCTTCAGCGTACCGATAACCTCGGGTCATTAGAATTACTATATGGCGTCATTGGCATGATCCCCATCATTATCGGGATATGGCTTGGCACGAAACTCCGCGACCGAGTTGATCAGGTGAAATTTCGCAAGTTCGTATTGGGGCTTATTTTTGTGATTGGCCTGTCGATGATCTACCGAGCTGTTTAGAATTATTCACCTGCAATTGCAGTAGTATTCTGTTCTGGGATAGGAACAGTAAACATAAAGCGCGCACCGCCTTTTGACATGTTTTCGACCCAGATTTCACCACCTAAATAGGTGACAATCTGACGACAGATAGCAAGCCCAAGCCCTGACCCTTGTGGCTTCGCCCCACTAATACCAACACTTTGATGAAAGCGTTCAAAAATTTTCTCTTTAAGCGGAGCAGGAACTCCCAGACCGTTATCTTCCACGGAAACAAGCACGCTACCTTGATCACTTCTAACCTTCAGCCAGATTTTTCCTCCAGATGGATCACAGAATTTAACCGCATTGGAAATCAAGTTGATTACGACTTGAATTAATTGATCTCTATCCGCGTGAACAGTTGGCAGAAAATCCGGTATATCAAGGAACAACTCAATCTTATGCTCTGTCACCAGGCCCTGCAGCGCTTTCACACCATCTTTAATGGCATCCGCCACATCGACTTCTTCCAGTGACCAATCCATTCGCCCTGCTTCCATTTTGGCCAAGTCCAGCAATTGATCAATAAGTCGGGTAAGGCGGTCACTTTCCGTGATTATCACACCCAAGAATTGATCCCGCTCTTCGCTACTGACCCCAGGGTTATCCTGTAGAATCTCACCAAACGCCTTCAAACTTGTTAGAGGAGTACGCAGTTCATGGCTCACCATGGATAAGAAATCATCTTTCAGGCTGTCCAGTTCCTGAAGGCGGGTGTTTGCCATTTGAAGTTGATCTGTAGCAGCTTGAAGTGCCGCAGATTTCTGCTCAAGTTCATGGCTATATTCGATGACCTGACTGGTCTCATCCAAAATACGATACACCTCGTCAAGACTAACGATTTCACCCTTAACGATGGATCCAATCAGAACGCGTGCCGTCGCAGAACCAATCGAGCCGGCAAGCAACCGTTCCGCATATTCCAATAGCGCTGAATCCACACTCTGCCCTTTTCGAAGTACGAGATCATTTTCAGATGCGTATTTTTCAAAAGCCTCTTCAACACGCCGCACACCAACAAACCGGCCAACAAGCGCCTGTAGCTCTCCAACTGTTGCGGTGCCGCGCCAATAACTGCTGTCACTTCCCCGTTCGGTCAGACGGAAGACATCAACAAACAATTTGGCTTGAATGCGTTCAATGGCTGCCTGTTGAGTGAGCAACGACACCACCCAGTAGCTACCGATATTGGCGACCATGCTCCAGAACAAAGCATGGGTTAAGCGATCAAATCCTTCCATCCCAAATAGAGAGTAAGGCTTGAGCCACTCTATTCCAAAAGGACCGTGACTGATAAAGCTAAAGGGTAGCCAACCGGATTGCGCAAGCGATGGTAGGAACAAAGTATACATCCACACCGCAAACCCCATCAAAAGCCCTACCAAAGCCCCTTTAAAAGTCGCATTCTGCCAGAAAATACCGCCGATAATAGCTGGCGCGAACTGAGCAGCACCGGCAAATGATACTAGACCAATGGTTACAAGCGAGTAGCTTTCACTTGCGAAACGGTAGTATCCATATCCCAAGATCAAAATAAGGAAAATACTGGTTCGGCGGATCGCCAGCAGAAGACCGGTGAGGTCTTCTTGCTGCCTTACCTGAAACCAGCGGGATCTAAGAACAAGTGGCATGATCAAATCATTGCAGACCATTGTCGCCAGAGCGATCGCAGCCACAATCACCATGGAAGTTGCCGCGGATAACCCTCCGATAAAGGCAATCAATGATATCATCCCATGGTCATAGTAAAGCGGTAGTGTCAGTACAAACATGTCAGCGTCGACCGGTGTGCTGGCAAAAGCCAAACGTCCTCCAAGTGCAATTGGAAGGACGAAGATATTAATGATCAGCAGATAGGCCGGGAACAACCATGCGGCCTTACGAAGATACTCTTCTTCCGCGTTCTCGACTGCGGTAATGTAGAACTGCCGCGGCAAACAGACAATCGCCGCCATTGAGAGCAACGTCATGGTCACCCACAAACTATACCCCTCACCATCACTGATGGTGAAAAGCGATTGAAGTGCCGGATCGACAAAGGCACGTTCAAAAATATCCCCAAATCCATCAAAAATACCATAGGTAACAAAGATACCAACGGTTAAGAACGCCACCAGCTTCACAAGACTTTCAAAGGCAATGGCTGCGACAAGGCCTTCATGATGCTCACTTGCATCGATATGCCGGGTTCCAAAAAGGATCGAAAACAACGCAAGGGCAATCGCGACAATCAATGTGGTATCCATAAAGAAAATAGGGTCCGCAGGAATTTCAGGCACCCTGCCCCCGCCAGATGACGTCACCAAAATACGGAAACTTGTCGCAATGGACTTAAGCTGAAGTGAAATATACGGCATCGTACCAATCACCGCGATGATGGTGACCAAACCGCCAATAGACGCTCGTTTGCCATAACGGGAAGAGACGAAGTCTGCGATTGAAGTGATGCGATGCTGTTTGCAGATCCGAATAATTTTAATCCAGATGAAAGGCCAGAAGACAAAAACGAGGGTTGGCCCTAAATAAATCGGCAGGAAATCAAGGCCGGTGGTCGCGGCCCGCCCCACACTTCCATAAAACGTCCAGGACGTACAAAAAACAGCAATGGATAAGGTATAAACATAAGGATTACGGGACATGAGACGCCTGATGCCCGCGCGATTATCCACATAATGGGCAATGGCAAACAAGAGGCCCAAATAAAGAAAAGAGACGGTGAGAACAACACTACTTGGCATTGCCTAATCCGTCTTATCCAATGGTGGAATTTTCATCCCGCGCCTTGCGCCAACCGCGATGAACAGGATCATCAAAGCCCAAAAGCCATACAAATATATGAAGGCGAGAGGGAAATCGAAAACCAGTTCCGGTTTATCGAAAACATACAGAAGCGGCGGTGATACCCCAATCAGGAACAGGCAGAATACCAGAATTGTCCATTCTTTCTTTCGACCTGTCCGTTGCATCGCAGTTACCCTACTTGACCTTCCATCCCGACCAGACGCTTCACGGCCTCTCCAAGATTTCTCGTGGAGAACGGTTTTGTCATGAACTCATCTGCCCCCAAAGCAATAGCTTTCTCTCTATCCGCATCCCGACTTTTCGCCGAAAGCATGATAATCTTTAAATTCTGACAAGCCGGGTTTCGCCGGATTTGTTCACATACCGAAAATCCATCCTGTTTCGGCAACATGATATCCAGCAGAACAATATCTGGAACATAATCCTCGATAGCTCTCAGTGCCTGCTCTCCGTCAGAGGCAACCCGGACCGCAAAGCCCAACTGCCTCATAATAAACTGAAGCGACAGCACGATGTTTGGCTCATCTTCTACAACAAGTGCAGTATATGACATTCGGCCGCGACCCTCCCACCTGGCACGACGATGACGGCTTGCCTCCCCAATTTGTTTTCTCTTTGGAAAATAAGGCAAAACAGCCAACACACAACATCAGTCAAGTCTAACGCACTTTAGACCCTCTTGTCATGTAACAAAACGGGGCGGTTAGACCGCCCCGTATGTTACACGTTAATCGACTTACATTTATCGGTTCATCCGGTTTTCGATAAGCTCATCAACGACCGCAGGTTCCGCTAACGTGGATGTATCACCAAGGCTGCCATAATCATTTTCGGCAATTTTGCGAAGAATTCGTCGCATGATCTTTCCAGACCGTGTTTTTGGAAGACCTGGCGCCCATTGAATAAGATCAGGTGAGGCAATCGGACCAATTTCGTGACGGACCCATTTCACCAGGTCTTTGCGAAGATCATCTGAAGGTTCGACACCTGCATTCAAAGTGACATAAGCGTAAATGCCCTGCCCCTTAATGTCATGAGGATAGCCCACAACAGCAGCTTCTGACACATTTTCATGCGCCACAAGCGCGCTTTCGACTTCAGCCGTCCCCATTCTGTGACCGGAGACATTGATCACATCATCGACACGACCGGTGATCCAGTAATACCCATCGGCATCACGGCGCGCGCCATCACCTGAGAAATAACGTCCCTTGAAGTTAGAGAAGTAAGTCTGGATAAACCGTTCATGGTCGCCATAAACGGTCCGCATCTGACCTGGCCAGCTATCCTTGATGCAAAGAACGCCTTCACATTCACCTTCCAGGACATTGCCATCATTATCCACCATCAAAGGCTCGACACCAAAGAAGGGGCGTGTTGCGGATCCTGGTTTCAGGTCGGTAGCGCCGGGAAGCGGTGTGATCAGAATACCGCCAGTTTCCGTCTGCCACCATGTATCCACAATCTGGCAACGACCGTCACCCACAACATCATGATACCAGCGCCAGGCTTCCGGATTGATCGGCTCCCCAACAGACCCCAGAAGGCGCAAAGACTTACGTGAAGTGGACTTAACAGGATCATCCCCCGCTTGCATCAACGCACGGATCGCCGTTGGCGCCGTATAGAAGATGTTTACATTGTGCTTGTCACACACATCCCAGAAACGGGACATGGTTGGATAGTTCGGCACCCCTTCAAACATCAGGGTTGTCGCACCATTTGCAAGCGGTCCATACAGAATATAGCTGTGGCCGGTCACCCAACCCACATCAGCGGTACACCAGTAGATATCACCGTCATGATAATCAAACACATACTGATGGGTCATGGACGCATAAACGATATAACCACCACATGTATGCATCACACCTTTTGGCTGACCAGTGGAGCCGGAAGTATAGAGAATAAACAGTGGATCTTCGGCGTTCATTTCTTCCGGAGCGCAATCTTCAGAAGCTTCGGCCATCGCTTCGTGATACCACACATCACGACCTTCAACCCAGTTGATGTCATTACCGGTATGCTTCACCACAATACATTTCACATCTTTCCCGCTGTGGTCGATGCCTTCATCCGTATTGGCTTTAAGTGGGATCAGACGGCCACCGCGGATACCTTCATCTGCCGTAATCACACAGTTACTGTCACAGTCAGAAATACGCCCCGCCAAAGCCTCAGGCGAGAAACCACCAAACACAACGGAGTGAACCGCACCAATCCGCGCACAAGCCAGCATGGCAACAGCCGCTTCTACGATCATCGGCAGATAAATGGTGACACGGTCGCCTTTTTTAACGCCTTGCGCCTTCAAAACATTGGAGAATTTACAAACCAGCTTATGGAGCTCTCTATAAGTGAGCTTCATATCCTGATCAGGTTCATCCCCTTCCCAGATAATCGCTGTTTGATCACCGCGTGTTTCCAAATGGCGGTCGATACAGTTGGCACTGACGTTCAACGTACCGTCATAGAACCATTTAATGTGAAGATCTTCAGCATCGAAAGAAACATCTTTGACCTTTGTGTAAGGTTTTATCCAGTCAACGCGCTTACCATGTTCTCCCCAGAACGCTTCTGGATCCTTGATGGAGGCGTCATACATTTCCTGATATTTCGCATTATCCACCCACGCGGATTTCGCCAGCTCTTCCGGTACCGGATAGACTTCTCTGTCAGACATTTCCTTAGTTCCCTTAAATCACACCGACCTGTTTTTCTGAGGGTGTCAGTGCTCCCTTTGGGTGCATTCGACCCAAATAACCAATAATTGTCAATCGCCTGATGCGGAAAAACTCCCCACAGATTTTAATAATATAAAACTGCGGGGAGCTTTCCTCGATTAATCAGATTGCCAGGTATTCGTGACGCAATTCCTGATCTTCCAGAACTTCTTTTGCAGTTCCGCGGAAGGCAATCTTACCCATATCCAAAATCAGCGCCTTGTCAGCAAGCTGCAAGGCCGCCACAGCGTTTTGCTCCACAATAACCGTCGTGATGCCGAGCTTTTTAACTTCCATCAGAATACGCTCAATCTCTTCAACGATAACTGGCGCCAGACCCTCATATGGCTCATCCAAGAACAGAATCTTGATGTCCCGGGCCAAGGCACGCGCCACTGCAAGCATCTGCTGTTCACCACCAGACATAGTGGTCGCTTCCTGATTCCGACGTTCGCCCA
Organism: Sneathiella sp. P13V-1; assembly: GCF_015143595.1. Classification (NCBI taxonomy): domain Bacteria; kingdom Pseudomonadati; phylum Pseudomonadota; class Alphaproteobacteria; order Sneathiellales; family Sneathiellaceae; genus Sneathiella; species Sneathiella sp. P13V-1. The sequence goes on from NZ_WYEU01000003.1 coordinate 411,230, forward strand.
AACGTGGAAAGTGATCATAAATTTTCTCAAGGGACCAACCGATTGGCTCTGCCACCTGTGACAGGATCAGATTTTCTTCCACGGTGAGGCCGCCAATGATACGGCGATCTTCCGGCACAAGCTGAATACCCGCTTGCGCCGCTTCGTGGGATTTCATCTCGTGGACTGCTTGGCCATTAAGATAGATTTCCCCTTGGGTGAGCATTGGCTCATCTACGCGGGCCAACGCTCTAAGTGTCGAAGTCTTACCCGCTCCGTTACGTCCAAGAAGGGCAACAATCTCGCCTTCTTCAACGTCGAAAGAAACGCCTTGTACAATGTAGGATTCGCCATAATAAGCGTGAATATCACGAACACTGAAAAATGAACTATCACCGGACATCAGTGTGCTCCTCCCAAATATGCTTCTTTCACCTTCTGGTCCTCACGAACCTCTTCAGGTTTACCACTTGTAATAATTCGCCCGCGCGCGAGCACACTCACTTTATCCGCCAAACTGAACACCACATGCATGTCGTGCTCAATAATGACTTTCGTCATACCCCGGCTTTTGATCTTCTTCAAAAGGTCAATGGTACGGTTCGTATCATGACGAGACATACCAGCTGTCGGTTCATCCAGAAGAAGAAGTCTTGGGCGCAGGATCAGACACATGCCAAGCTCAAGACGACGCTTATCACCACGTGACAGGCTCCCCGCTTCTTGCATCATCAGATCCTGCAACCCAACATCCTCAAGAATGTGTTCTGCTTCATCACGGATCTCGCCTTGCTTAGACAGCAGTCGATGAGCGTTCATCGCGAAGGCACCATCCCGCCGGGAGAAGGCAGGTAGCATAACATTTTCAAGCAGTGACATTTCCGGAAAGATCTCCGGTGTCTGGAAAACCCGGGCCACACCGATCTGTGCGATCTCATGTGGTTTGCGCCCCGTCAATTCCTGCCCATCAAAAGTTACATGCCCCGCATCTGGCTTCAAACGACCAATACACACATTCAACAGAGTAGATTTACCAGCACCGTTTGGACCAATAATCGCGTGTGTCGTCCCTTCTTCAACATGAAGGTTCACATCAGACAACGCACTCAATCCACCGAAGCTCTTCTGAATATTATCCAGGTGAAGAACCAAATCATTCATCTTAACACTCCTTATTCACCTGGTTGATCTTGTGGGGAGACAGACCCACCAATATCTTTGTCTTCTTCTTTACGTTTCAGCAGATTACCGAGACGCGACATACCTTCAACGATACCGCCCGGTAGGAAGATCACGATCACAACAAACAGAAGACCCAATGTCAGATGCCAACCACTACCTACGAACAGGCCAATTATTGGAACAATGACATCAGCTACCGCATCTGGAAGGAATGAGAAAATCTCTGCCAGTGTCTGATTATTGAAGGCTGAGAAGATATTTTCAAAATATTTGATCAGACCTGCACCCAACATAGGACCAGCAAGTGTTCCAACACCGCCAAGGATTGTCATCAGAACAACCTCACCAGATGCCGTCCACTGCATGCGTTCCGCACCTGCAAGCGGATCAGTAACAGCAAGAAGAGATCCTGCAAGACCCGCATACATGCCTGAGATCACAAAAGCTGTGAGCATGTAAGGGCGCGTATTAAGGCCCGTATACATCATACGGTTCTGATTGGATTTGATACCACGAAGCATCAAACCGAACGGAGATCTAAAGATCCGCATGGAAATATAGAAACAAATGATCAAAACAACAGCACAGAAATAGAAACCTTCGAAACCACTCATCTTAATACCGAACAGATTTGTGGAAGGCAGACCCGCGCCGGCTTCAATGAACAGGCTATCGATGATCCGTGGGTCCTGCTGAGACAACTGCAGCCCAGTTTCACCATTTGTAACAGGTGTCAGCACTGAGTAGGCCAAGTTATAGGACATCTGCGCAAACGCGAGTGTCAGGATAGAGAAGTAAATACCACTCCTGCGAAGAGACAGGAAGCCAATGATAAAAGCCAGCAGTCCAGCAAATAGAACACCGAAGAAAATGGCAGGTAGCGCATTCATGGTGAAAAGTTTGAAGGACCAAACCGCTGCGTATGAACCCACACCCAAAAATGCGGCATGTCCAAATGACAGGTATCCTGTCAGGCCAAAGAGAATATTAAATCCAATTGCAAAAATACCGTAGATAGCGAATTTTTGCAGAAGGTCAGGATAGCTACCGCCCAATGGAATCATCCAAAGAGGCATCAACAGAATGACAGCGGCAAAAATCAAAAACCGATGAGTGTCGTTTAAATTAGCGAAATTCATATCAGTCATCCATCACGCCTGCACGGCCCATCAGACCACGAGGCAACACAAGTAGAATAATTACAGCAACCAGATAGATAATGACCTGGTCAATACCTGGTATGATGGCTTTCACCTCTGTCATGGACGCGAAGGATTGCACGATACCCAGAAGGAAGCCGGCAAGTACCGCCCCGCCGAGAGAGCCCATCCCCCCCACAACAACAACAACGAAGGAAAGCACGAGGAAGTCCATACCCATATGATAATCAGGTGGAAGAATTGGAGTGTACATCACACCAGCAAGACCCGCGACCACTGTCGCCATGGCAAATACAATGGTGAAACGACGCTGAATATTAATTCCTAAAAGACCAACGGTTTCACGATCCCGCATCCCTGCACGAACAACCATGCCATAGGTGGTGAATTGCAGGAACGAAAATACTGCGAAAATAACCAACCCAGAGAACAGTAGGTAAATAATACGCCACCAAGGGTAGACAACACTTTCACCAAGCCCAAGCCAGGCACCGACATTGGCACTACCTGACACAATGTCAGGGGCACTTTGCGGGATTGGGTTCGCACCAAACACTGCCTTGATAATTTCTTGAATCACAATCGCCAGACCAAATGTCACAAGAATCTGTTCCGCATGTGGGCGCTTGTAGAAATACTTGATAAGTCCACGCTCCATGGCATAGCCCAGCAAAATCATCACAGGTATTGCCATGAGAATGGAAATTGGAACGGCATAATCCAGAATGACCGGCCCCGCATCAGGGAACCAGATTTCAAGATAAGGCTGTTCTTTATAGGCCTTGAACAAAGTAACGCTTGTATCTTCCACTTTGGTGGAGAGCATCAGTAACTTGTTGAAGGAAACGGCACAAAACGCCCCTAACATAAACAGGGCGCCATGCGCGAAGTTCACAATACCAAGGGTACCAAAAACAAGTGTCAGCCCAAGCGCGATCAACGCATAGGCGGCTCCCTTGTCCAGACCGTTCAGTATTTGCAGAAAGATTGCATCCATATCACTAAAACCTTGAGGGATCGGCTACCAAAAATTGGCTCCGGTGCATCTGAAAAATAAAACTTAAGAAAAAGGACGGGCGGGAACTCCGCAGCGCTCACCGCCCGTCAATAAACGACTGTTAGACTTTGTAAGGGCCGAGTTCCCCGCCAAAGATTTTCCAGTCGTACTCCACTTGCGCCCGAGGAGTCTGCTCTACCACTTTCAAGAGGTCGAACTGACTTGTTGGGTTGTCGTTACCGCGCACAACCAGAACATCTTTGAAGCACTGGTGATCTTCTGCACGATAGAGGGTAGGACCGTTGCCCATACCGTCGAACTCAAACCCTTCAAGGGACTTAATAACTTCTGGCGGATAGAATGTACCTGCCATTTCACAGGCATTTGCATAAAGCAGTGTCTGTACGTAACAAGTGTGGGCAGCCATTGAAGGTGGTGCACCATATTCCGCACCAAATGACTTAACAAAAGCCTGGGAGCCTGCATCCTGCAAGGACCAGTTCCAGTTTGTTGTACCAAGGATACCTTTAATCGCTTCACCAGCACCCTGCGCCATAAGACGAGAGAACAGCGGTACAACGATTTCAAAGTTTTTGCCATTGACCTGCTTCTCACGTAGACCGAACTGAACAGCCTGGCTGAGAGAGTTGATCATGTCTTTACCGTAGTGGTTCAGGATCAGGACATCAGCACCGGAGTTCAGAACTGGCGTGATATACTGAGAGAAGTCACCGGCACCAACTGGTGTACGAACTGTGGAAACTGTTTCCCAGCCCAGCTCTTCAGTGGTGTTTTTAATGGATTCTTCCTGTGTCCAACCCCAGTTATAGTCGGCTGTGAGGTGGTAAGCACGGCGTTCCTTGCCATATTCTTTTTCAAGCACAGGGCCCAGGGCACGACCGGACATGTAGGCATTGAAGAAGTGACGGAAGCCATAACGGCGTTTGTCTTTACCTGTAGTATCGTTGGAGTGCGTCAGACCCGCCATAAAGATAACACCTTCTTCTTGGCAGAGAGACTGAACGGCCACAGCCACACCGGAGGAAGAACCGCCGGAGATCATCAATACATTTTCTTTTTCAATCAAACGCTTCGCAGAAGAACGTGCGGCATCTGATTTGGTCTGTGTGTCACCTGTTGCATAAGTGACTTTCTTACCCAGAACACCATTGCCTTTCAGCATTGAAGGCTTGAAAGTGTTGAGCATTCCGCCGTCACCTTCACCGTTCAGGTGCTTCACGGCCAGTTTAAAGGCACGCAACTCATCTTTACCCTCTTCAGAGTAAGGACCTGTTTGCGGCACGTTAAAGCCGAATTTGATTTCTGAAGCATTTCCTGGATTGTTCCGGAACTCTTCAGCCCATGCATTTCTCATGAAGAATGCTGGGGATGACGCCACTAAACCTGTCGCCGCTCCTGCTTTGAGCAGACCCCGGCGTGAAAAGTCGAACTTGCTGTCTTTAGTCATAGTTTCCTCCCACTTGTTATTCCGTAGGCCATCGCTGTTTGCAGAAGGCACGGCCCATACACCCTGATGTATTGGGACTGTAAAATTTTCACATTATCTTTTTCTTTACCATTGAAAGGTTGAATTTCAGCCACTTTTCATGTTAATTTTGAAAATATATATATGTAAACTTGTAAAAGATTGTAAAAAATGGCCAGAACACCGTTTATGGGATCCCGGTTGAGGCGGTTACGCAAAGACAAGCAATTAACCCAGACAGATCTGGCCGGAATGCTGGGCATATCCACCAGCTACCTCAATTTAATTGAGCATGACAGACGTGATTTGACTGTCCCCATTCTATTGAAACTCAGTCAGATTCTTAACGTAGATCCCATGTCTTTTGCATCGAATCAGGACGGGCAACTTCTGGCGGAAGTCACCGAAGCCTTGCATGATCCTCTTTTCGCCGAAGACGAATATGCGGAAGATTCACTCTCCAATTTCACATCTGACCAACCCGAATTTGCCCGCCTGCTTGTAAAACTGTATCAATCTTACAAACTGGCGACGGGTGATCTGCAAATGCTTCGCGAGAGGCTTTCTCAGGATTCTTTGCTGGCGGAATCCTCTTTCCGCCTAAGAACCCTCGTGACGTCCATATTCTCTTTAACGGAAATTATGCACGATAACGCTGACCTTGATGAAGCGGAACGCCAACGGTTCTTGGATATCGTTTTAAAAGACAGCACATCTCTGACTGACACGGTCAATGAAATGCTCGGCTTTGTTGGGGGGGATCATTTGTCGGGAAAAGAACTAACCCCCTCCCCTTTTGAGGCTGTCACTGATTTTGTTCAGGCCAACAACAACTATTTTGAAGACATTGAACGCGCCGCTGAAGAAATACGTCATGAAATAGGTGAAGACAGCCCAAACCTGATGGAGCTCAGCAACTATCTTCAAAACTGCCTTGATGTTGCAATCGAATATGCTCCGCAAGAACATAGCGATCATGAAATCACACTCTATGATGACAAAAGACGCAAGCTCACTTTGTCAAAAGCCCTCCCCCCCTCAACAGTGAAATTCCATATGGCCCTGCTTATTGGTCAACTAAAATTCACCTCTCTTTTTGACGACCTAATTAAAGGCAGACAAGAACTTGTAACAGATCAGGCGCAAACCAAAGCTCGGGATGCGTTGACCAACTATTTTGCCGGAGCGTGCCTGTTCCCTTATGACCTTTTCCATGAAGCGGCAGAACGTGTCCGCTATGACATTGAAGTTCTGCAACAGCAGTTTGGTGCAAGTTATGAGCAAATATGCCACCGCCTAACCACACTTCAAAAACCGGAAAAAAGTGGGATCCCTTTCCACCTCATCAGAAGCGATGTGGCAGGAAATATCTCCAAGAGATTTAGCGCATCGGGCCTTCGCATTCCACGCTATGGTACTGCCTGCCCAAGATGGGTTGTCCATGCAGCACTGATGACCCCAAATTCGATTTGCACGCAGATCTCCGAGTTACCTGACGGATCACAGTTTTTTGCGATTGCCAAAACCGTCACTAAACCCAGCATGGGGTACAACCAACCGAAACGACACTACGCCATCAGCCTTGGCTGTGCGCTAAATCAGGCCCACAGGTTGGTTTACGCGGACAACATAAATCTGACCAACCCGAAAAGCGTGATGCCTGTTGGCATAACATGCCGATTATGTGATCGGGAAAACTGTGGTCATCGCGCGGCTCCGACCCCTTCCCAGAACAGAAGCCAGAACAAGGGACCACGGAACATCTCTCCGGGGATTGGAGATTGGTAAGTTAATTACTGGTTTTAATCAGCGTTCCGCCAGCAGTGCGCCGAAGGTTACCGTCACGAATGGCCTTAAAATCAAGTTTCATGTTAAGGCCCGTCAGTGTCCGCTTATAGACCAGCATGTCATAGCCACCCTTTTTGCGGACAGCCATAGAATAAATAGTAAGCGCTTGACCATCCAGAGACGCCCACGACAGTGCCCCGCCTGCAAAAGGATCTCCGCCACCAACTTCACGCCAGATGGAACCATCAGCTTCTTTCTGATATGTGCGAGTGGTTTCTTTCACCTCAGTTTTGGGCTGATTTGGATCCCCTTTTTGGCGTTGCAGAGTCCGCCAGGTAATCACGAAACGTGTGTCACTTTCAGGCTTTATATGGACATCCAGATCCCGGCTGGTAATCGGGAAGTTCACGCTGGTATTGCTTTGAGAAACGGCATTTCCCTCCCAAAGACCAGAAAAGGCCTTAATGGACAGATCTTTGGCAGCCACCTGTGTAGCAGCCATCATTGAAATCAGAAGAGTAGCCAAAAGTCCTGTGATGCGCATTCTATTGCCCCTGCTCGCCTATTTTCTGCGATCATATGGCAGCAATCGCCTTGCTGCCAGCGAAAAGTGACGCACATCACAAGATGCAAAACACCTATGCCGACACCTGCATTTCGACCGCGCTCGCACCTTCCAGAAAATGCTTCTGATAGCGGTCTGTGATATTGCTGGTTTCCACCAACAGGCAGACATCTACCGTATTGAAATCCGCATCAATCACGGCACCATCTCCAATAACACCACCCACCCGAAGATACCCCTTTATCAAGGCTGGCATCTCGCGCATGGCCTGGCGCATATCAACACGATCTTCTTCCAGCAAGTGCATATCAACATAACGCTCGGCTTGCGCCTTTGGCTGCCAGTCGGACGGCGCCTTGTGATAGAGACTGAGGTAAGAGAGTGCCGATGCCATTTGATCCATATCTGTTCCGGGGAAACTGGCACACCCAAACATCAAGGAGATATCATGCTCCATAATGTAATCCGCAATACCCCGCCACAGAAGCTGCATGATAGCCTTTCCGCGATATTCCGGGTCCACACAGGATCGCCCAAGTTCAACATGCTCGCCGCTGTATTCTTTTAGGCGGCTCAGGTCAAACTCATCTGCTGAATAGTAGCCCTGATGCCGTTCGGCCACTGATTTTCTAAGAAGGCGGTATGTCCCCACAACACAAATACCATTTTCGTCACCGCGCGATTGATCAATCACCAACAGATGATCACAGTAATCATCAAACGCATCAAAATCGCGTTTAAGAAGTTGGACGGAAGGGGATGGTTTTGCTCCCATTCCTTCATAGAACACTTGATACCGAAGTTCCTGTGCCTTGATCACCTCTGCCTTGCTACGTGCCAATCTGATCACAAGATCGGTTGAACGAGAAATACCCATAACGCTTCTCCATCCTAGAGATATAACTTTGGATCGTTGAGAACCTATGGACCGCAAAGGGCAGTTTCTTGGCATTTGAATGAATATTTGGTGACAGTAATTCGTCGACTTTATGACAAATTACCAGTGTATTCTCTGGCTCTTAGAACGTCATGTAAATTAAACAATCTCTTTCTACTTTGCCCGTTAGACAACCTGCTAGGTTGTAGAGAGCAATGGGGAAATTACCAATGTCTGAGCATAATAATTTTATTCAAACTCGTGCCTATCTGATGGAAGCCTCCGAAGATCAGGCCAGCAATTCTTCTGCAAATCCAACCATGGGTGACGTTATCAATGCCCGCATGGGTCGTCGCGACGCCTTGAAAGGCATGCTGGCTGTAACAGCGCTTGGCAGCGTCTCCGGTATCGCCGGATCTGTGCTGACTGCAATTGATGCAGAAGCGGCGCACCATGCTAAAGCAACCTTCAAATTTACAGAAATCTCCCATGGCGTTGATGAAAAACATCATGTGGCTCCGGGTCATGACGCGGATATTCTTCTACGTTGGGGCGATGCCCTTTTTGAAGATAGCCCAGCCTTTGATCCTGCAAACCAGAGCAAAACATCTCAGGAAAAGCAGTTTGGCTATAACAATGACTTCGTTGGTTTTATCCCATTAAATGAAGCTGCGGATCACGGCCTCCTGTGCGTGAACCACGAATATACAAATGAAGAACTGATGTTCCCGGGTCTTGGGCGTCAGGATCGCGACAAGAAATTCGCCAACATGACCAAAGACATCGTTGATGTTGAAATGGCGGCACATGGCGGTACGGTTGTAGAAATCAAAAGATCCGGCGGCAAATGGGCTCCGGTTCTTTCCTCCAAATATAACCGCCGTATCACAGCGACAACTGAAATGGCAATAAGCGGCCCGGTTGCAGGCAATGCATTGGTGAAAACAAATGCAGATGCATCTGGCACAAAAGTCCTTGGCACCATCAACAACTGTGCCGGTGGTATCACACCATGGGGCACGTACCTGATGGCAGAAGAAAACTTCAACGGTTATTTCTGGAACAAGGAAGCCGCAATGTCGCACCCAAATGCGGATATGTTGAAGCGTTACGGCGCACCGGGTCAGTGGTACAACTGGGGCGCATATTATGATCGTTTCGATGTGGCGAAAGAGCCAAATGAAGTGCATCGCTTCGGTTGGATCGTTGAAGTGGACCCAATGGATCCGACATCGACACCTAAGAAACGCACAGCCCTTGGTCGCTTCAAACATGAGGGCGCGGAAACCATTATCAACAAAGATGGTCGCATCGTTGTCTACACTGGCGATGATGAGCGCGGTGACTATCTGTACAAGTTTGTCTCCAAAGGCAAATATGATCCAAATAACCGTGCCGCCAATATGGACCTTCTGGATGAAGGTACACTTTACGTAGCGCGCTTCAATGCAGATGGCTCCCTTGACTGGTTGCCACTTACACACGGTGAAAATGGCCTGACGACGGCAAATGGTTTTGCGGATCAAGCGGCTGTTCTGGTTTTCGCCCGTAAAGCATCCGATGTTCTCGGTGCTACGAAAATGGACCGTCCTGAAGATGTTCAGCCAAATCCAAAAACCAACAAAGTCTATGTTTGCCTGACAAACAACAAATACCGCGGTGAACGTCATCCACTGGATGCAGCCAACCCCCGCGCAAAGAACCCATTTGGTCATATCGTAGAGATTACGCCAGCAGGTGATGACCACGGCGCCATGAAATCAACGTGGGATATTCTGGTTCAGGGTGGCAACCCGGCGAAACCAGAACAAGGTGCTGTATTTAACAAAGCCACAAGTGAAAATGGCTGGTTCGGATCCCCGGACAATGCGGCTGTTGACGGGCAGGGTCGTCTTTGGATCACAACAGACCAAGGCAGCGCCTGGCCGAAGACGGGAACGGCTGATGGTGTTTGGGCCATGGAAACCGAAGGGGAACTTCGTGGAACCGGCAAAATGTTCTTCCGTGTTCCTGTGGGCGCAGAAATGTGCGGCCCTTGCTTTAACCCAGACGACACAGCTTTTTTCGTTGCGGTTCAGCATCCGGCATCAGACGGCGCGAAAGCCTTCCCTGGATTTGAACGGAATTCAACATTTGAAGATCCGGCAACCCGTTGGCCAGACTTCAAACCGGGCATCCCACCACGCCCATCTGTTGTGGTGATCAGCAAAAAAGGCGGCGGAGTAGTAGGTTTCTAAATCTTTAAAGCTAAACCTTGGACGAACGGCGCCTCTTTCGGGGCGCCGTTTTTCATGGCTTAAAAATCTTCCGTAAACACTGTGCTCTGTGCAACGTCGTTATAGCGGCCACCCACAACAGTGTTCTGATTAATCAGCTTATCCAAACACAGCATGACATCATCAGAAATCACCACATCATGTGCAGCGGCATTTTCTTTCATATGTTCTATGGATGTGGTCCCGGGAATCGGCAGGATATGATCACCTTTATGCAGCAACCAGGCGAGGGCAAGTTGCGCCATGCTGCATCCCGTTTCCGCCGCTAGATTTGCATATTCTTCCAACAGCTCCAGATTCTTCTCGTAGTTTTCTTTCGAAAAGCGCGGCATGGTCACCCGAAGATCGTCTGGATGAAAATGGTCCACATCCTGAAGTGTCCCTGTCAGGAATTTACGGCCAACAGGACTAAACGCCACCAAAGCAATGCCAAGTTCTTCACATGTGTCCGCAACTGCAATCTCGCAGTTTCTTGTCCACAGGGAATATTCGTTTTGAACGGCGGCTATTGGATGCACAGCATGCGCCCTGCGAATGATCTCACCCGAAATCTCAGACAATCCAATGTTACGAATTTTGCCCTCTGCCTTCAGATCAGCGAGCGCCCCAACGCTTTCCTCAATGGGAACATTTGGGTCCATGCGGTGCAGGTAATAGAGGTCGATCACCTCCATACCCAAACGAGACAATGCCTGTTCGCAGGTTTCTTTGATCACTTCGGGACGACCGTTAATTTCACGAACACCTTCGTTATTGCGGCGCATACCACATTTACTTGCTAAGAAATATTCATCCCGGCGGTGGCCGATGGCTTTGCCCACAAGTTTTTCATTTTCACCAAAGCCGTAAACAGCGGCGGTATCCATAAACGTGTAGCCTTCGTCCAGTGCTTCGTTCAATAGCCGGATGCTGTAGGCTTCATCTGGCCCTGGCCCATAACCGGATGACAAATTCATGCAGCCCAAACCGATTTGAGACACCTCATTATTTGCTATTTGTCTTGTCCGCATTTTCACCACTCCTGTCTTTTCTTTTATTAGACTGCTGCGCCCCAGAATTCGCAACCAGATTATTTTCTTATTTGTTGCGCTTTGCTTGCATTTCATCTGTCTATATAGATAATTGAAAGATAACGGTTAGAGCGCCAGAGAACAATCGGGATAAGCAGGGAGCCTCACTTCATGGAAGTCATTAGCCCGCGCCAAACAGACATTATGAATATGCTGCGCCAGGATGGCCGCGTTGGTGTCGAAGAATTGGCTGCAAAATTTGATGTCTCCCCGCAAACCATTCGAAAGGATTTGAATGAGCTTGGGGAACAGGACCTATTGCAGCGCGTTCACGGTGGTGCCGTTCTATCCTCAGGTGTTAAAAACTTCGAATATGAGGCAAGGCGTCTCCTCGCCGTTGAAGAAAAACGACATATCGGTGTTCTTGCCGCATCTCTTATCCCTGACAACTGCACACTTCTGATTAACATCGGCACCACAACTGAACAGGTTGCCATGGCCCTTCGCGGCAAAGAAGGAATGATGGCAATCACTAACAACATCAATGTCGTCAACATTTTATCCGGCACACCCGGATTTGAGGTGATTGTTGCAGGGGGTGTCGTCCGGCCAACTGATGGCGGTGTCATCGGTGAAGCCACGGTTGATTTCATCAAGCAATTCAAGGTGGATTACGCGGTGATCGGCGCGTCCGCTTTGGATGAAGACGGATCACTACTGGATTATGATTATCGTGAAGTGAAGGTCGCCCAAGCCATTATCGAAAACGCCAGAAAAACCATTCTCGTTGTCGACAGTATGAAATTGGAACGTTCTGCACCTGTGCGCATCGGACATCTGAGCCAAATGGATTTTATCGTCACCGACAAACCATTGCCTAAAAAGCTGAAGGAAGTTTGTGCAGAGAATGATGTGACGATCAAGATAACCGCCAATGAGAGTATTTCATTGCCAGAGAGTTGATCACGCTCCGGTTTCATTTACTTTCATTTCGCGTCTTTTTCTTTTAAAAAATGAAGAACAAGAAAATTAACGGGGAGGACGCCGCAATGGACAAATTCATTCTGGCCATTGACCAAGGAACTACATCCACACGGGCCATACTTTTTGATAAAGATATGAAAGCTGCGGCTGTGGGGCAGCAGGAGTTTACCCAACATTTCCCTGCCTCCGGGTGGGTGGAGCACGATGCGGAAGAAATCTGGCAGTCCACCCTGAACACCATTAATGAGGCCATGGATAAAGTGAGCGCTTCGGCCTCCGATATCAAGGCGATAGGGATCACCAATCAGCGAGAAACAACTGTAATCTGGGACAGGAAAACAGGCGCGCCGATCCACAATGCCATCGTCTGGCAGGATCGCCGCACTGCGGACTATTGCCAATCCTTAAAAGACAAAGGGCTGGAGGGCAATTTTACAGCCAAAACCGGCCTGTTACTCGACCCATATTTTTCAGGAACAAAGGTTCGCTGGCTCCTTGAAAATGTGGAAGGCGCGCGTGCAAGGGCAGAGAATGGCGAACTCGCCTTTGGCACCATCGACACTTACCTGCTGTGGAAACTGACAGATGGCAAGGCTCACGCGACCGATGCCACCAACGCAAGCCGCACCCTGATGTATGATATCATCAAAGGAAAATGGTCGTCTGAGCTCACAGATATCTTGGAAATACCGGAAGCGATCCTGCCTGAGGTAAAAGACAGTGCCGCCGACTTTGGCACAACTGACCTGTTTGGCGCGCCTATTCCCATTACGGGCATAGCCGGGGATCAGCAGGCTGCAACTGTTGGGCAGGCGTGCTTCAAACCTGGTATGATGAAATCCACCTACGGCACAGGCTGCTTTGCAATCCTCAACACAGGTGACACGCCTGTCATGTCAGAAAATCGGCTCCTGACAACGATCGCTTACCAACTTGATGGCAAAACAACATACGCCTTGGAAGGCTCCATTTTTGTGGCAGGTTCAGCCGTTCAATGGCTCCGTGATGGGTTACAAATCATTGATGAGGCTGCACAATCAGGCGAACATGCTGAAAAAGCTGATCCAGAACAGGAAGTTATTATGGTGCCTGCTTTTGTTGGGCTTGGCGCCCCCTATTGGGATGCGGAATGTCGCGGTGCCATGTATGGCCTCACACGCGGAACCGGTGCCGCTGAGATCTGCAAGGCCGCCCTCGAAAGTGTGTGTTATCAAACCCGGGACCTATTGGAGGCTATGCAAGCGGACATGGGCGGCACAGGGGATACTGTCCTTCGGGTTGATGGGGGGATGGTCGCATCGGACTGGACCATGCAATGCCTGTCAGATTTCTTGAACGCCCCCGTTGATCGCCCTGAAATTCTGGAAACAACAGCCATTGGTGCGGCTTATCTGGCGGGCCTAAAGGTTGGTTTTTATCCTGAACCAGGTGAATTTGCCAAAAGCTGGAAATGCGAAACCAGGTTCGCGCCAAAAATGGCGGAAGACACACGCAATAGCAAATATGCTAATTGGAAAGATGCAATTGGGCGCACCCTTTCAAATTATAAGGAAACCTGATGGAAATTGAGTATTTTTACGCTTCCTACTCAGCCTATGCCTATATCGGCGCGGCTGAGTTATATCGCATTGCCAAGAAACATGGTGCCAAAATCATCCATAAACCAATGGATCTGAGACAGGTTATGCCGGCATCCGGCTCTCAATCTTTTGCCGAACGCAGTGACGCCCACAAAAAATACTTCTTTAACCGGGAGATTATCCGCTGGGCGGAATACCGCGGCATTACGATAATGGAAAAGATCCCAACCCATCATAACAACAGCATCAAATTGTCTAACTGCATGCTCATTGCAGCTGACAATGCTGGGCTGGATGTTGCGGCACTTGCCGAAGAAATGATGCGGGCTCATTGGGTGGATGACGCGGATCTGGATAACAGATCAGATCTTCAGAAAATGTGCGAAGCTGTCGGAATGAAAGCAGATGATCTGTTTGCAGCCGCAGAAACCGATGCGGTTGTTGGTCAGTATGACGCGAACACTCAAGAAGCCATCGACAGAGATGTTTTTGGATCCCCAACCTATTTCGTAGGCGGCGATATGTTCTATGGACAGGACCATTTGGAACTGGTCGAACGTGCCCTGCTGAAACCGTTTAAAGGTAGCTGGCCTTTATAAGGCCAGCCACACTCAAATCAGATTAAAACTCGATCCGGCGTTCAGTTTCCGGATCGAACAGGTGGATATGATCGCGGGTAATGGTAATTGGCAGAACATCTCCTGCTTTCACCAAATGCGTGCCTGACTGACGCAATGTCAGATCTGTTTTATCATTTCCAAAATGACCATGAAGAAGCGTGTCTGCACCCAGATGCTCAACAAGGGTCACAGTGAGCGGGACAGATTTGTCATTGTCGCCTGACATTTCAAGATGCTCAGGGCGGATACCCAGTTTCACTGCTTTGTTTTCATATCCTTTAACGCCACCATTTCCGACAGGAATTGCGGTGCCATCTGCCAAGGTTACCTGACCACCGTCAGCCGAAATATTGGCATCCAGAATATTCATGGCAGGTGATCCGATAAATCCGGCAACAAACAAGGACGCAGGCTTATCATAGAGCTCAAGCGGTGTGCCAAGCTGTTCGACATTACCCGCATTTAGAACCATCAAACGGTGACCAAGCGTCATCGCTTCCACCTGATCGTGCGTCACATATACGCTGGTGATGCCCAGGCTTTCCTGAAGCTGTTTGATCTCAACGCGCATCTGCACGCGCAGCTTCGCATCAAGATTGGAGAGCGGTTCATCAAACAAAAAGACGCTTGGTTTGCGAACAATCGCACGGCCCATAGCCACGCGCTGACGCTGACCACCTGAAAGCTGACGCGGTTTACGTGTCAGCTGTTCTTCAGTTAGTTCAAGGATAGACGCCGCGTTTTTCACACGCTGATCAATCTCTTCCTTGCTGAGGCCCATAATTTTCAGGCCATATGCCATGTTGTTATAGACCGTCATATGCGGATACAGCGCATAATTTTGGAAAACCATGGCGATATCACGCTTTGATGGTTCCAGATTGTTGACTTCGTTGCCACCAATTTTCAAGGAGCCTTCGGTGATGGTTTCAAGACCAGCGATCATTCGAAGCAATGTGGATTTACCACAGCCTGAAGGACCAACAAGAACCAGAAACTCACCGTCTTTGATATCCACATCCACACCGTGGATTGCCTTAAACCCGTTTGGATAGGTTTTCTGGATATTTTCAAGTGTTACGCTTGCCATTTTAATACCTTCAATCCTTACTTCTCAGTCTCTGTCAGACCTTGAACAAACAGTTTCTGCATTCCAACCACGACCAGCACCGGCGGGATAATGGCAAGCAGAGTAATCAACATAATCAAATGCCATTGCGGCACTTCTTCACCGGCTTCCAACATATTACCGATCTGCATCACGATGGTGTACATGCTCTGATCTGTTGTCACCAAAAGCGGCCACAGATACTGGTTCCAACCGAAGATAAACAGGATCACAAACAATGCCGCGATATTTGTGCGAGACATTGGGATCAGAATATCTTTAAAGAAACGCAACGGACCCGCGCCATCAATTCGGGCGGCTTCAAGCAGTTCATCTGGAATGGTCAGGAAGACCTGACGGAACATGAAGGTTGCCGTTGCAGAAGCAATCAGCGGAACCGTCAGTCCCCAATATGTATCCAGCATTCCAAGGTTCGCGATCACTTCAAAGGTTGGCAGGATACGTACCTCAACCGGCAACATCAGGGTGATAAAAATCATCCAGAAGAAGAACATGCGGAAACGGAAGCGGAAGTAAACAATCGCAAAGGCGGACAATAGCGAGATTACGATCTTACCGATCGCAATCATCAGCGCCATCACGGTGCTGTTGAGCAACATGTATCCCATGCCAGAGGCATCACCGCCATAAAGACCGACAAACAGAACCGTCTCCAGATTTTCAAAAAAATGAGAACCCGGCAACAACGGTAAAGGAAGTTCTGTCATCCGTGTCGCATCATGGGTGGAGGCCACAAAGGTTACCCAAATCGGAAAGGCAACAAGAATGACACCCAAGATCAGGACAACATGGGAGAAGATTTTCAGAAGGGGTCTATTTTCAATCATTAGTACTCGACCTTCTTCTCAACAAAGCGGAATTGGAACACGGTAAGGGCGACCACGATCAACATCAGCACCGCCGACTGTGCAGCTGACCCACCAAGGTCCAACCCGACAAAACCGTCGCTGTATACTTTATACACAAGAATTTGCGTGGAGTTGGCAGGTCCACCAGATGTCATCGCATCAACGATACCGAAGGTTTCGAAGAACGCGTACACCACGTTCACAACCAACAGGAAAAACGTTGTTGGAGAGAGAAGCGGGAACACGATCGTCCAGAAACGACGTCCCGGGCCTGCCCCATCAATTGCCGCAGCTTCAATCAAGGATTTTGGAATGGATTGAAGCCCCGCAAGGAAGAATAAGAAGTTATAGGCAATCTGCTTCCAGGCAGCCGCAAAGATAATCAGCGCCATGGCTTCATTGCCATTGAGTTTGTGGTTCCACTCATATCCAAAGAACTGCAAGGCATAAGGGATAAAGCCAAGTGATGGATTAAAGAGGAAGAAAAACAGGGCGCCAGCTGCTGCAGGAGCCACCGCATAAGGCCAAATCAAAAGTGTTCGATATAGTCCTGAACCCTTAATGACCCGATCTGCCATAATCGCCAACAGAAGGGCGATTGACATGGAAAGACCTGCAACCAGGAACGAGAAAATAAATGTTCTTTTAAAGGAGCCCCAGTAATGCGGGTCGGCAAACAGTTCTTCGAAATTTTGGAACCACACAAATTGTGTAGAAAGTCCGAACGCATCTTCAACCAATAAGGATTGGTAAAGTGCCTGACTGGCGGGCCAGATAAAAAAGATGATCGTCACAAGGATCTGCGGTGCAACCAGCAGATACGGCAATATGGACGGCTCAAAATGCACACGTTTCAGCATTTTTGGGGAATACCTGTAATAGATAATAGCCCGCCACGAAGCCGAAGCTCCGTAGCGGGCACTCTCGGATCAGAGATTACTTGTTGGCTTTTTCAAACTTACGAAGAAGCGCATTGCCGCGTTCAACCGCAGTGTCCAGACCTTCATCAGCAGATTTTTCGCCGGCCCAGATAGCTTCCATTTCTTCATTGATCACGTCACGGATCTGAACGAAGTTACCAAAGCGGATACCGCGAGATGCTGGTGTAGGTGTGTTCAGGCTCAGCTGTTTAATCGCTGTGTCTGTACCTGGGTTGCTGTCATAGAAACCTTGTTTCTTGGACAGTTCGTATGCAGCTGTTGTGATCGGCACATAACCTGTACCCTGGTGCCACCATGCCTGTACTTCTGGTGAAGACATGTAGTTCATGAACTTCGCAACACCTTTATAGTCACCTTTGTCCTGACCACGCAGAACCCAAAGAGTTGCACCGCCGATGATGGAGTTTTGTGGCTTGGCTGTTACATCTTCATAGTAAGGCAGCATGGACTGACCGAACTCAAATTTAGCCTGAGCTTTAATGGAACCGTAGTAAGCGGAAGAGTTCATCCACATACCACATTCCTGGTTGATGAACATTGGCAAGCTGTCGCCGCGACGTCCACCGTATGCGAATGTGCCGTCTTTTGTCCATGCAGACAGGTTATTGAAGTGTTTCTTAACAGCGTCGTTGTTAAATGTGAACTTTGTGTCGATGCCAGCAAAGCCGTTTTCTTTTGTTCCCATTGGAACGTTGTGCCATGCGCCGAAGTTTTCAACCATGACCCAGGACTGCCAACCGAAAGAGAAGCCACATTTCATGCCGGAAGCACGCAGTTTGTCAGAAGCTTCTTTCATTTCAGCCCAAGTCGCAGGAACTTTGTCGATGCCAGCTTTTTTGAACGCGTCTTTGTTGTACCACAGAACAGGTGTAGAGCTGTTAAATGGCATGGATAGCAGTTCACCTTTTGGTGTCTGGTAGTAAGAAATAACCGCTGGCAAATAGTCATCACGATTGAATTTCTCACCTGCGTCAGCCATTACTTGCTCAACAGGGTATACGGCGCCTTTGGCAGCCATCATTGTTGCGGTACCAACTTCAAACACCTGAACGATGTGAGGCTGTTTTTTCGCGCGGAATGCTGCAATGGCAGCAGTCATTGTTTCTGTGTAGTTGCCTTTAAATGTTGGGACAACTTTGTATTCGGACTGTGATTTATTGAAATCGTCAGCGATTTTGTTCACTCGCTCACCGTTTGCACCACCCATGGCGTGCCACCAGTTGATTTCAGTTACGGCAGAAGCCATAGATGTGCTTCCTACCAGTGCTGCCAGTGTTGCAGGTGCAACAAGTTTTTTCATAATTGACATTGCTCTTCCCTATCGGTTGATGCCACTTGTTTGCCGGTTAATCCAGCGCGTGTATAATCAATCTGTGAACGGAGGCATCATTCCTCCCTCCGCTACATTAGTAGGAATTATTCCGGCATCAATGACCGTTTAATGACAATTGCGATAAGTTGCGGTTTCACCTTCATTTTTTTTCGTTATTGATAACCCTGATGAATGATGTCATAACATGGTGTTATAGATCGGGTATAAAACAGGTTTCATTTTAAATGATTCGTCTCCGCCAATTGGAAGCTTTGCGCGCCGTTATGTCCACCGGCAGCGTAACAGCAGCTGCTGATGTTCTTGGCATCTCTCAACCGGCTGTAAGCCGCTTAATTGCAAGCCTTGAGAAATCCATGGCTATGCCATTGTTTGAACGTCACAGAGGCCGCCTGCATCCCACCCATGAAGCAAAATTCCTATCGGAAGAGGTTGAAAGGGCAATTTCGAATCTCGAACATATTTCCCGCCTTTCCGAAGATATTCGAAACCAAAAAGCAGGACATCTGCGCATTGCCTGCCTTCCAGGATTTGCCACTTCCCTCATGCCAAAGGTTATTGCGGAGTTTTTGAAAGAACGTGAAGACGTCACGATTTCCATACAAACCCGCTCATCTGTGCGGGTTCGCGAATGGATCGCAGCCCAGCAATATGACATCGGGGTAGCAGATGAATTTGAAGGTCATACCGCCATTCAACATGAAACGGTTAACATCCGAACAGAATGCGTTCTATCGCCCCTGCACCCTTTAGCTGCCCAGAAAGTGATCCGACCAGAAGATCTGCACAACATGCCCATGATCATTCAGGATCAGGAAAATCGGTTTCATCATCGCCTGAAAAGAACATTCGAAGCAGCAGGTGCCGAGCTCAATGCCCGGGTCGAGGTCCGGCAATTTGCAACAGCCTGTCTTCTAGCCATGAATGATGTGGGCGCGGCGGTGGTCAGCTCAATTGATGCGGCTGAATATGCAGGGCGCGGCCTCATCGTCAGACAGTTCAAGCCTGAGCTTCCTTTCACTCTGGATCTCCTTTACCCAAAATATCACCCCAGATCATTGCTTCTGCAGGACTTCATATCCCACTTCAAAGAACGGCTCTCCCCGTTCATCATGTAAGCCTCACCGCCTCGTGAAACAATCGTGATCCGTCGTGCATTTAAATCCGATGGATCACACTCTAATTTCATAATCAGTACCGAGTACCTCTCCTGTTGGAACAGGCGACTATGTCGGTCCTGGTGATTGTCGCCCCAATCCTTTACCAGGTATCGACAAATGTCCGCTTCCTGCCTCGCCGTGGGGCAGGAAGCGCGACCGCCTTGAGCCCTTGGATAATCCGGTCACGGGTTGTCGCCGGATCAATCACATCGTCAATTTCCATAAAAGCGGCAGCATTCACGGCCTTGCCACGGACATAGGCTGCATCCACCATCTTCTGGAAGGCTTTTTCGCGTTCCTGAAGATCTTCAATCGCGGCAAGTTCTTTCTTAAACCCAAGCCGTACAGCCCCTTCCAATCCCATTGGCCCCATTTCGCCAGTGGGCCACGACAGGGTAAGGAAAGGGGCGTGCATACTGCCCCCGCCCATGGCCTGTGCGCCAAGACCATACCCTTTACGCAGGATCACAGTGAATATTGGAACTGTCAGGCTACCTGCGGCGGCAAACAAACGGGCTGTTTTGCGAACCAATGCTGTTTTCTCGGCGTCTGGGCCCACCATAAAACCGGGGGTATCGCAAAGGGTGAGCACCGGAATATCAAAAGCATCACAAAGCTGCAGATGACGCGCTGCTTTTTCGGATCCATCCGCGTCAATGGCGCCGCCCAGATGTTTTGGGTTATTGGCAATCAATCCCATTGGGCGACCACCAATACGCACAAATGCGGTAATCATCCCCTTTGCATAATCAGGCCGGATTTCCTGAACAGATCCTGTATCGGCGAGTAACTCAATAACTTGCCGAATATCATAAACCCGAAGCCTGTTTTCAGGGATGACGGACTTGAGCAGCCTCTGATCCGCACAATCAAAATCGCTCACCGCCCCTTGGAAATATGACAACAGCTTTCGCGCAACCTCAGTTGCTTCAGTTTCATCTTCGGTAATGACGTCGATAACACCATTTGGGCCTTGATCAGAAACGGGTCCCACTTCCTCTGGTGTGAAAACACCAAGTCCGCCTCCCTCAATCATTGCAGGGCCGCCCATCCCAAGGGATGTGTCTTTTGTCGCGATCAACAGATCGCTCACCCCCATCAAGGCCGCGTTCCCCGCAAAACAGCGTCCAGACGCCACACCAATGCGCGGAACAAGCCCTGAAAGTCGGGCATATGTCTGGAATGTTGGAACATCCAACGTTGAGGCTGCACTCACATCCACATCACCGGGGCGACCACCGCCGCCCTCACCATAAAAAATAATCGGCAATTGTCTGGCTTCAGCAAGATGCAACATGCGATCCGTCTTTTTATGGTTCATCATGCCTTGCGTCCCTGCAAAGACCGTGTAGTCATAGCCTAGAACCACGCATGCTGCGCGATCCTCTGCAAACAGATCACCATTTACGCTGGCTGTTCCGGCGACCATACCGTCTGCCGGACTGATTTTCTCCAACGTCTCCACATCAAACCGGGACCTTTGCGCCGCCAGATTAAGCCCGCCATACTCTGACAGGCTGCCTTCATCGACCAGAAGCGCCAGATTTTCCCGAACGGTGTTCTTGCCTTTTGCATGACGTTTGGCAACAGCCTCTCCGCGCGCCTCATCCAGAATGGCATCCCGCTTTGCCAGCAACTCCGCCAAATCTGGGCGAATATAATCAGGATCAATGTCGGTCTCTTCGGCCCCGTCCCTTTTGGCAACATCTTGAGGGAGTAGATGCAACAAACTCTGACCTTCATTGATCGTGTCACCCGGCGCCGCAACAAGAGCGGTTACCTCACCACTAACGGCGGCTTCGATCTGATGCTCCATTTTCATGGCTTCCAAAATCGCAACGATCTGACCTTTGTGGATTTTCTCCCCTTCCTGTACGAGCATCTCCACAACAGTACCTGTTAAACTGGTTGGAATTGTTACATGTCCTTCCGGCACATGTTCCGCGGCGACAGTTGCCTCTTCAGCGGCCATAACACTTTCCACTTGCTCAAGAACTGGCATTGCCTTCAACAGCTCGGCCATGTTGTCGTCCACATAACGCGTGTGAGTTTGACCGGTTCTAGCGCCTTCACTTTCCAGCACTGCCTGCAAAAACGGTATATTGGTGCCTATGCCACCCACCCGGCAATCGGCCAATGCGCGGATGGCTTGATCTGCTAGACGTGCAGTATTATTATTTCCCACATGAACGATTAACTTCGCCAGAAGTGTGTCGTAGCGCGGATTGGCCTTCCATCCGATATAGGCACTTCCATCGATCCGCATACCGCGCCCGCCAGGTGTCTCAAAACTGGTGATCTGTCCTGCAGGTATTTTCAGACTGCCATCGTCTGCAAACTCTTCCGCGTTGATGCGCAACTGCATGGCAGCCCCTTGCGGAGAAAGCTCCTCAAATTCCACGCCCAAGTCATTTAGGCTTTCACCCCCACACACTCGGATCTGCATCTCCACCAAATCCAGACCCAGAATTTCTTCTGTTACCGTATGCTCTACCTGAATGCGGGGATTGGCCTCCAGGAACGCAAAATTATCCTGCCCGGCTTCCACCAGAAACTCAAACGTACCAAGCCCACGATACCCAACGGCTTCGGCCATCTTGATCGACGCTTTGAACAGGTTTTCCCGCAACTCAGGAGAAAGACCTGATGCGGGGGCAATTTCGATGATTTTCTGGTTCCGCCGCTGCAAGGAGCAATCCCGGTCAAATAAGTGAACAGATTTCTTCCCATCACCCAGCACTTGAACTTCGATATGCCGTGCATTTGGCATAAAACGCTCTACATATACCCGGCCATCACCGAACGAGGCGTCAGCTTCACGGCCTGCAGAACTATAGGCCTCTTCTATCTCCCCAACGCTTGAGACAAGACGCATCCCTCTACCGCCGCCGCCGGCAACCGCCTTGATGAACATTCGGCTCCCCTCTTCCAGTTCCTGAAAGAAATGGGTTGCCTCTTCAAGGGATGTTTCCTCATTGCGGCCGGCCAGAACCGGCACCCCGCACTGAATTGCCAATGCCCGCGCCTGACTTTTATCTGCCATAGTGGCAAGCACCTCAGAAGACGGGCCAATAAAGGTAATATCCTGCTCTACACACGCTTTTGCAAAAACCGGGTTTTCACTCAAAAATCCGTATCCGGGATGGATCGCAGAAGCCCCCGCCTCTTTTGCCGCTTTGATGACTTCGCTGATATTTAGATATGCCTTTGGACCAGCGCCGGGGAGGAGGATGTGATTATCCAAGCGCCTTACATGTAAACTGTTTGCGTCATCCTCAGGGGAGATGGCAACAGTTTGCCATCCCATACTCCGTGCTGTTTGAGCAATGCGAATGGCAATCTCGCCGCGATTGGCGATAAGAAGGGTAGGTTTTGACATGATCCTCCGGGCGGCTTTACCGCTTATTTTCTTTGTTTCGGATCATGCTACACCGGCCCTGATCAAAATCAAGGCCAGATCATCAGATTAGGATTTGTTTCGTGTCGCCGCAGCCATCACATGCTTCACCATCGAATGCAACCCATTGCTCCGCGATGGAGACAAATGCTTTTGTAACCCAAGCTCATCCAGAAACGCTGGATCCGTTGCCAGAATCTCTTCAGGCGTTCTGTTGTCATAGACTTTCAGTATCAAGGCGATCAAGCCACTAACGATCATAGCATCGCTTGCGGCTTTAAAACGCAACTTGTCGCCTTCCATGTGTGAAACCAGCCACACCTGGGACTGACACCCCTGCATCAGATTTTCGTCCACCTGCAACTCCGGTGGAAATTCTGGGAGTTTCTTTCCAAGGTCAATCAGATACCCATAGCGATCCGTCCACTCTTCCAGAAAGAGAAAGGCGTCTTTTAGCTCTTCGATTGTTTCTGCTGCAGTCATGTCAGACATACGTGGTACCTGCTGAATAATTACGGTGCAGCTGAATTAACAATCTTTCACCGCAACTTCAATGGGCAATTGGCTTTAGGCCACGACAGCACCTGTTTTCATCCAGTTATCCAGCTCTGCTATTTCGTCAGTGCTCATCACAAGGCCAAGTTTACTTCTGCGCCATACTATATCAGCCGCTTCAAATGCCCATTCATGCTCGATCAAATAACGCACTTCACGTTCGGTGAGGTCTGCACCGAAAACACGCCCAAGATCTGAAGGCTCTTTTGCATTACCGAGCATCTGGAAGGTTAGCTTTCCATACATCCGTACGTAACGTGCGACACTTTCATGGGACAGAAACGGGTATTTCTCAAGTATCTGAAGCGCCAACCGATGAACCCCATCAGTGTCGAAATCACCGCCGGGTAGATGTGATCCCGCTGTCCACGCCGCTTTTTTCTTACCCAAATGCTTTTCTACTTTTTCCATCACGCTTTCAGCAAGA
This sequence comes from Sneathiella sp. P13V-1, assembly GCF_015143595.1. Lineage (NCBI taxonomy): Bacteria > Pseudomonadati > Pseudomonadota > Alphaproteobacteria > Sneathiellales > Sneathiellaceae > Sneathiella > Sneathiella sp. P13V-1. The sequence goes on from NZ_WYEU01000003.1 coordinate 435,521, forward strand.
CGGCGGTATGTTGTTATTTTGCCCCCAAAAATATTGATAAGCGGCGCTTCACCGTCGCCACCTTCGTCTTTCAGGACATAATCCCGCGTGGCTTCCTGCGCTTTACTGGCGCCATCATCGTAAAGGGGCCGAACGCCAGAATAACTCCAAACAACGTCAGACTCTTTAATAGGTTTCAGAAAATATTCGCTTGCACATTCACAAAGATAACGGGTTTCCTCTTCGGAAATACCAAAATCTTCCAAGTCACCCTTAAAGTCCTGATCGGTTGTCCCGATGAGCGTGAAATCACTCTCGTAAGGGATCGCGAAAATGATGCGATCATCTTCGTTTTGGAAAATGTAACATCTATCATGCTCAAACATCTTAGGGACGACGATATGGCTTCCCTGTACCAAGCGAACATTTTGTTTGCTTAAGCTCTGGTCTGAGGTAAGTGCGCCATTGATCACTTTGTCGACCCAAGGCCCGCCCGCATTCACCAGCAATTTCGCTGTAAAACTCCTAACTTCACCTGTAGCTGCGTTTTTGGTTTCAATGTTCCAGATTCCATTTTCGCGGACGGCTTTTGTGCACTCTGTACGGGGGAAAATATCCGCCCCTTTATCTTGTGCATCCTTGGCATTGAGGATCACGAGCCTCGCATCATCCACCCAACAATCAGAATACTCGAACCCTTTAACGAACTCATCGCGAATTGGCTCCCCCACTTTGTTTTCGCGAAGGTTCAGCGTCTTTGTGCCAGGTAATTTTTTACGGCCACCAATGTGGTCGTATAAAAACAAACCCAAACGAAGTAACCAGCTGGGACGTAGTTTTTTGTGGTGTGGCAGGACAAATCTCAGCGGCCAAATAATGTGCGGGGCCATTTCCCACAATATTTCACGTTCACTGAGAGCTTCTCTTACCAATCGAAATTCATAATGCTCAAGATATCGAAGACCGCCATGCACCAATTTTGTGGATCCTGACGAAGTCCCGCTTGCGAAATCTCGCATTTCACACAGCCCAACGGAAAATCCGCGCCCCACTGCATCACGGGCTATGCCGCACCCGTTGATACCACCGCCGATGATGAAGAGATCGTAATCCGTTGACATGTACCCAGCCGCCTAATGTTCGTTTTTCTTGCGTTTGACCAATAACGAAACAAAATGAAGAAATAATGAAAACATATCAAGAGTCAAATGAAATACAATAGCAAGTTTCGCACCGCAGATATGCAGATTACGAAACCAAGCAGTAAATTTCAGAGATTTGGTGATTGCAGCGCTCACGCGCGTGGTAAGTACAGGCTTACTTCTGTTCCAACATCAACTTCCGATTTGATGTCGAAATACCCCTTTGACTGCATCGCAAAGCCGTACACCATGCTGAGCCCAAGGCCGGTTCCTTTTCCAACTTCTTTCGTTGTGAAAAAAGGCTCAGTAATATGAGGGATATCCTCTTCCTTGATACCTGTGCCGGTATCCTCAATGGACATTTTTACATAATCGCCCGGCTCATAATTTCCGTCGAAACTATCGTTATCCAGAGTTGTATTCTCAAGCTTGATGGTCAGCTTGCCGCCCTTCACCATGGCATCACGCGAATTGATGCACATATTTAGAAACGCGTTCTCAAGTTTGCCGGCATCCGCAATACAGGGCCACAAACCGGCTTCAAACTGAGTATCGATCTCAATATTCTCGCCGAGTGTCCGCCCGACAATACCGAGCATGGAATTGATGCGCTCATCTAACATGAATGAAGTGGGACGAAGGTCCTGCTTTCTGGAAAAAGCCAACATACTTTGCGTCAGTTCAGCACCGCGATCCGCCGCTCTCAAGATGGCATGTATATGTTTGGCGAGCTCTGGCTTCTCCTCGACGATCACATCTTCCAGAAACTCGCTGTTTCCTTGAATAACCGCAAGTAGATTATTAAAATCATGGGCCACTCCGCCGGTCAGCTGCCCGATCGCTTCCATTTTTTGAGATTGTTGGAGATGTTCCTCCAGAGAGACTTTTTCCGTGATGTCGGTTGTGGCCCCGCGATACCCCCGGTATTCACCGTCTTTATCATAAAAAGGCTGCCCACTGACCTGAAGCCAAACGGATTCGCCCGTCAATGGATGAACCCGTTTCATGATAATGTCTCGGAAACTCTCTCGAGCGGTGAATTTCCGGTTCACTTCTTGGGCACCCGGGTCGCTACTATCGTTGTAGATCTCTTCCATTGTGTGGCCAATATATTCACTACTGGTCAACCCAAGGGAACTGGTTACCTTACTTGAAAGATAGGTAAATCTGCGATTTTCGTCCTGCTCCCAATACCAATCTGTACTCGCACCCGTAAATCCGGCCAATCGTTCATTACTTTCACTAAGCGCAATTTCCGCTTCCCGGATTTCGGTAGTGTCTTGCCCGGACAAGAACAAGCACATCTGACCGTCTACTTCCATCACTTTACTATTGAGAATGATAGAGCAAATAGTGCCATCTTTTCTTTTGATCTGTGTTTTAAAGCCGACCAGTTTTTTCCGTTCTTTAAATTCTTTGACCAGCTTTTCGCGGTTATACTCGTTACCCCAAATATTCAGGTCATTGGCAGTGTTTCCAATCGCATCTTCTCTGGAATAGCCCGAAATCTCACACCAGGAGTCATTTACGTCCAGAAACTTACCACTATCCAATACAGTGATAGAGCAGAAACTTCCATTTGCATTGAAGCCGGCTTCAAAAAGCTCTTTACTCCTAAGATTTTCTTTTTCGAGGCGGATACGCTCTGTTACGTCTCTTTGGACGCTGACAATCCCGCCTGTTGATGTGCGGCGATCATGGATGCGGACTATTCTGCCATCTTCCAATTCGGCGTCGAAATGACCTTCTTTGCCCTTCATATATTCAAAGCGGTTCTGGATATATTTATCGAGATCCTGATAATCAGCATTTACCGGCAAAACGCGCTTATCAATATCAATCTGGATCAATTCGCGCATCAACACGCCGGGGGCTGCTTCTTCTTCTGTATACCCGTACAGATCCCTGAACTGCGAATTGCACACCACCAATCTCCCATCCACATCGTAAAGCACAAAGGCTTCCGACAAACTCTCTAAAGCATCAGAAAGTTGATGCTCTAATTCGGTGGAAAGGTTTTTATTCACGGGATTACGTCACATTACTAGAGGCATTCGGCATTTCATTTATATATTATTATCTAACCTATTAAGATTGCCTTCACAACCCACACCGGCAAAAGAATAAGGCCGCAAAAACAAAATTGCGGCCCCGTTTAGATATCAGATTTCGATTTTTTCTACCCCGTCAAAGGTGAGCACAGCATCTCCGCCCAAATCAATGACACCCGCAGCATCTTCTGAGAGGAATATTTCGCCGTCCTGAACGCTTTCAACATGGCCGCTGGTAAGTGACAACCAGTCTCCGACTTCACCCGCCGGTAAGCCATCCGATAGAACAATTGTGTCTGACCAACCGCCGCCGTCACCGCCATGGAAAGTATCCATTCCGTCTCCGGCTCCAAAGTGGAACATATCGGATCCAGCATCACCATAAACAACATCGGCCCCCGCACCACCGGAAAGACTATCGTCTCCCGCACCGCCGTAAATGGTATCGTCTCCTTCGCCGCCGTCAACGCTGTCATGACCACCATCGGCGTGAATTTCGTCAGCTCCGCTGCCACCTTCAATGCTATCATTGCCTGCACCAGCCGAGATTTCATCAGCACCGGCCCCGCCGTTCAGGGTGTCGTCACCGTAGGCACCTGTCAGTGTATCATTGGCGTCAGTACCAGTAATAGCCTGATCTTCGCCAACTGTAATCGTCGTTGAAACAAGATTTGTTTCCTCGCCGTTACCATCCACACCCGTGACTGTTACATCACGAACACCTGAAATATCGACACCCTGGTCGGGGTTGTAGAAGTTTAAACTTTGAACAACAGACTCATATAAATCTGCTGTTCCCTCACCTGTGATGGTAACTGTAATGGTCCCACCTTCATCTACGATGCTGGCTTCAAGGCCAAGCGCCGTACCATCAACAAGCTGAAGGTTGCCGTTCACAATTTCATAACCACCACTGAAGTTAATCTGATCACCATCCAGACAATTGGTCAGCGTGACGACAACCTCGGACATATCACCGTCACCAGAAATCTGGAAAGTGGACTGTCCTTCGCTGTCTTCTGCGAAGAGTGAATTTGGCACCTGAACAAGATCTCGCACATCGATTTCAACACTGAACATACCATCGTTGAAGTCATGGTCACCACCGGCATAGAGATCTTCAAATCCCATATGCAGAAGGCCGTTCTCAGCATCAACGCCCGCAACGAAATGATCCCGATCCTCGACATTTGTTTCCGGGTTGAGTTGCTCCTGATGAGTGGAGTGATAAACACGCTCACTGTTTTCCAATCCGTGAACGTCACCATTTTCATCAACATAGATCAGACGCGGAGAGCCACTATCTTCGTTGATGTTGTAGACATGATCAGCAGGGTTATCGGTTGCGGCATTAAAATCGCTGGAGACGAACATCCAGGTGCCACCTTCGGCCATAATATTACCATCGCCTTCAAACGAACAATCCGGGATCTTGCTGTAACCATTCGGCACAACAAAGAAACCAAGTTGGTTCCCCTGATCGATATCAGTATAGGTGGCTGTTGATTGATCTGGTGTCAGTTTATCATTTGAAGCGTCCCCCCAAAGCAACTGAACACCCGTAATATTACCTTCGGAATCAATCTGATACCCACCAATTGAGTTTCTATACCCTGCATACTCACCATGGAATGTAATGGTCGCGTCAGATTGATAATTGATGAAGACATCGTTTGCATCAGCAACTAGTTCTTTAAATGTCTCTGTCCCAATTCGGGCTTCCAAATCACCGGGCGAATGCAAATCCGGGAAGACATCCATATGGTCCAGATCAACCGCTTCGCCGACATTCTGGTAATCAACAGTATTACCGCGACCCTCCATTTCAGGTGGCGCAACATCGCCCACGTCAATGGTGAAGGTTTGACTAACCGTATTTACGCCGTCAAAGACATCAACCACCAGATCATGGCTCGTTGCAGTTTCATAATCGATATCACCGGCAACAGAAATTTCACCAGTTACCGGGTCAATAGCAAACAAGCCATCTGCATCATCACTTAAGCTGTAAGTAAGATTGTCTCCATCAACATCTGTCGCAGTGACTTGACCGACGACCGCTCCAATGTCCGAATGCTCATCGATGGAAGCATTATCCAGACTTAAGTTCTCTGGCGCTTCGTTCTCATCACCCACATTGATGGTGAAGGTCTGGGTCGTCGTGTGCTCCCCGTCTGAGACCTCAACTGTTATCTCATGACTTGTTGCGGTTTCGTAATCCAAACCGCCAGCGACTATGATCTCGCCTGTATTGGCATCGATCGTAAAGCGGCCACCCGCATCATCTGACAATGCGTATGTCAGACTGTCATTTTCCGGATCCGTAGCCGTTACAGTTCCAACCACCTCCCCAACAGCCGCATTTTCGATAATATTATTATCATCCAGCGCAAGGGCCTCAGGTGCTTCGTTTTCATCACCTACATTGATAACAAACGGCTGGGTAACAACATTCGTCCCATCAGTCACCTCAACGATCAGCTCGTGACTGGATGCCGTTTCATAATCAAGATCTCCGGCCACACGGATTTCACCTGTTTCAGGATCAATCGAAAACCGACCACCCGCATCATTGACGAGAGAATAGGTGAGCGGTCCACCCTCTGCATCAAAAGTGGAGACCGTGCCGACAAGTTCACCTATCGCAGCATTCTCCATGATGCTGCCGCCATCCATCTCCATTGGATCGGGAACTTGGTCCACAATATTGTCATCGTCACCTTCAGCAACAACGGATGTGTTCAGTTCTGTATTACTCTGTGATTGAAGTCCTGGTGCCGTCTCATAATTCTGCTCAGGAAGAACGCTATCTCTCTCACCGAAAGAGGCACCAGTATTTGACGAAGCATTATCGTCACGAAGATCGCTTGTCTGGAATGAGACAGGTTCACCCTCAATCGCTGCGTCTGCAATACTTGCGTTTTCCTCTGCCGTGCTAAGGGGTGTTTCAACGGTTGAGTCTGTTTGTGGATTGGTCTGAAAATCCAGATCCGCACGGGTACCGGCACCATCATCCCGGCCGGTATAACTCTCATCATGCAGGTCTTTGTCACCGGTGTGGATATTCGCCAATGAGCGATCCGCCTGATCTGGGCTCAATTCGCCAGAAGTTGCCCCACCTTCCGAGAAGGGAGCTGTCTCTGATTGTGCTCGACCATATGCCAGATTCTGTAAATCCTGATCTACTTTATCAGTTGCATCATCTTTACGATCACTCATGACCTAATCCTTTCGCTGGGGTCTCCAGCCCTCAAACTTGAGGCAAAACTCTACGCGTACTTTTTACGGCTTATTTATTTAAGCATTTCTTAAATTTGCCTAAAAAACCGGGAAAATAAAGCAGAATTTTTTAAATATTAACAAAAGGTTAGCACATATAATTCGGTGAAATTTAGTGGAAAAATTACGTAAATTTTTACCAAAATTAAATCTTTGCGACGGACTATGGTTAACAAACAGAAGGGGTCTGTTGATTTTATAGCAACCTAAATGGTTAACAGATTAGTTGCGGACGGGTGTAACTTGGCAAAATATCAACTGAAAGATGACAAACCGATGCTGCGGCAGGCGGAATTGCCCGACATTTCCCGCAGTCGCCTGGATATCATCCTGTCTTCATCGGCGCTCAATTTACTCGCTCTGGCACTCCCAGTGATGATTCTTCAGGTATATGATCGAATCATCCCCAACAACGCAACAGACACTTTAACGCTTCTCGTAACCGGTGTCGGGATCGCCTTGTTGTTTGAAGCTTTCTTCAGATTAGCACGTTCCTACATCACCGCCTTCAATGGTGCCAAGTTTGAACATATCGCTGGATGCCGCGCGATGTACCGAACATTGGGGGCGAAGATTTCCCGCTATGAAGAGGAAGCAACCGGTGTCCATCTTCACCGTTTTAATGCCATCGACAGTCTCCGCGAATTTATGTCCGGTAGTAACATCCTCGTCTTCATAGATCTTCCCTTCGCTGTCATTTTTATTGCAATGGTCGGCTATATTGGCGGCTCTCTTGTTTGGGCACCCATTATTCTGCTCGCCTTCTTTGGTCTCGTTACCTTTCTAGTCGGTAGCGGCTTACGCAAAGCCTTGACCGATAAATCTGTTTGGGAAGACCGACGCTACAACTTCCTTATCGAAGTTCTGACAGGCATTCACACGGTCAAGGGTCTGTCGCTTGAGGCACAAATGATCCGGCGGTATGAGCGCCTTCAGGAAACCACCGCAGGAACCATGAGGGACGTTGCCTTCAAAAATAGCGTCGCGCAAAATCTGGGGGCCATATTCTCTCAGGTCACCCTGCTTTCTGTTGCTGCCATTGGATCGGTCCTCGTAATTGACGGTCAACTTTCCATTGGTGGGCTGGCAGCTTGCACTCTGCTGTCTGGGCGCGCGCTCCAGCCACTGATGCGCGCGATGGGGGTATGGACCCATTATCAAAATATCAAAATTGCCCGGGATCGGGTGACAACGCTTCTAAATCTTCCTCAAAGCCCTAATCCGGCTGAAGATGATGAGCTGACAGCAACAGCCCTTGGATTGGGCAACCCCAACGGCATTGACCTCACATTCGAGGATGTGAATTTTAAGCTGTCAGAAGATGGCCCACCGATTTTTGAACACGTAAATGCTCATTTCCCTGCCGGCACCACAAGTGCACTGGTTGGCGCCAATAGTACAGGTAAAACAACTCTATTGTGGTTAGCACTGGGAATGCATCGCCCAACAAGCGGCCGCATCCTGTTGGGCGGTAAAGATCTCTCAGAAATTCCGCGTGCAGTAGTTCATGAACTGGTCGCCTACTTGCCGACAAATGGAAACATTTTTCATGGCACCATTCTTGAGAACCTGACCACCTTCCGCAAAGGGCGTTACATCGATGAAGCGATGGCTCTGTCAGAGGAGTTGGGTCTTGATGAGGTTATCAAACGCCTTCCCTTCGGATATGACACGGTTGTTGGTGACGGTGCCGCGGACGGGCTTCCAGGTGGCATTCGCCAGCGTATTTCCATTGCACGCGCGCTTGTCAGCAAGCCAAAACTCATTCTGTTTGATGAGGCCAACACCTCCTTGGATGCCCATGGTGACGAAATCCTGAAAAAGGCGATGCAAAACCAACAGGGCAAAGCAACCATTCTTCTTGTAAGTCACCGCCCATCACTGCTGAAAATTTCCAATCAGGGTTTCCGAATTGAAAACAGCCAATTAACTCCGGCTTCTGTTGAGGATTTGACCAGCTTTGGCACTCCTCAAAAGAAACAAACCCCAAACATAAAGGTTGTTTAAGCAATGGCGTATCTTGAAGCACATAAAGGATCGCCCAGCGCAAATAACTGGGGTGTAAACAGCCAATATGCCGCATGCCTCTCCCCGCTGCTGGAGGCATTGGGGTGGCGCGGGGAAGATGAGCAGGTGATTGAAGCCATGCCTCACTTCAAGAACACCATGGACCTGCTTGATTTTCGCAGCATCATGGCGAACCTGCACTATGAAAGCCATCAGGAAAAAACGTCACTGGGTAAAATTGACAGCCGCCTGTTCCCGTGTCTTTTTGATCCGAAAAAAGGATCGGTGAAGCTGTTAATCTCTGAAGATGAAAACGGCATTCTGGCTTATGACGCTGCGCTACAGGATTACGTAAGAATTACCAAACGCCTGGAGATCTGGTCTCAAGGAAACGCATATTTCTTCAGGCCCATCCCCAAGGAAACAATCGGTCAGTGGAATTCGAGCAAGAACTGGTTCCGCGCGATCATGAGCAGGTTCAAACCCCTGATCAAACAAATCTTGGTGATGACTTTCCTGTTAAACGTTCTCGCCCTGGCAACGCCTCTTTTTGTAATGGCGGTCTATGACATGGTTATTGGCTCGCAGTCCGTTGATACCCTCAAATTTCTTCTTATCGGTATTGGCATCGCCTTGCTTTGCGATATGTTTTTGCGAACGACACGCGGAAGGATGTTGGCCCATATTGGGGCGCGACTGGACTATATTGTTGGCAGCACGGTTCTTCAAAAGATCTTGTCACTGCCCATCTCCCAAACAGAACGCAGCTCACTGGGATCCAAACTGGCGCGGTTCCGCGAATTTGACATGATCCGGGAATTCTTTATTGGCCCCATGTCCATGGCATTGCTGGAACTGCCCTTTGTTTTCGTTTTCCTCATTGCCGTTGGGTTCATCGGCGGACCGCTTGTCATTATTCCGATTTTGATGCTGGTAATCTATTTCCTGACCGCCTTGATTGTCCTGCCTATCATACAAAAACGGACAACCGAAGATCTTGGCTACACAGCCTCAAAAGGAGCGTTTGTCGTTGAGTGCTTTAATAACATGCGATCCATCAAACAGCTGGGCGCGGAAGAGATCTGGCTAGAGCGATACAGAGACATCTCAGCGGGCAATGCAATCTCCGGTATTCGCAATAACATGATTGGTGCAACGACCCAGACTTTTGCCCATGTGGTTATGATCATGTCTGGTGTCCTGACCCTTACCTTTGGGATTGACCGTGTGTTCAATCAGGACATGTCTGTGGGCGCACTTGTTGCGACAATGGCCCTCGTTTGGCGAATGATGGCCCCGGCCCAAACTGTCTTTCTGGCTATGACAAGGTTGAACCAGATCGGGATCAGCATCACTAGGCTGAACCAGTTGTTTACGCTGAAAAGTGAAAGCAACCCCTATGCGGCCTCTCGCCTGAAAAAGTTCAAAGGCCTGATTACATTCTCCCGCGTCAGCTTCCGTTATACGGCCGAACAGGACCCCGCAGTTATGGGGCTGGACCTTCAGATTGCCCCCGGCGAGGTGGTTGCCTTTGCAGGTTCAAACAGTTCCGGCAAATCAACGGTGATCAAACTGCTGGCAGGATTGTATCAACCCCAAGTCGGCCGCATTGCAATCGACGGCATTGATATTCGGCAAATCGATCCGATTGAGCTTCGTAAATCCATTGGCTACATGCCTCAGTATGCGGAATTTTTCCACGGTACCGTCCGCCAAAACCTGCTTCTGGCTCAAAGCAACGCCAGTGAAGCGCAAATTCATGAAGCCCTTGAAATGGCGAACCTGACCGAGGATGTCGCAAAACTTCCAGAACAGCTGGACACACGTATCGGCGACCAGACCTTGCATCAACTGCCCGCAGGTTTTTTGCAACGCTTGAGCCTGGCACGTGCAATTCTGACGGATTCCAAGATCATGATCTTCGATGAACCCGGAAATATGCTGGACGAAGAAGGGGATCGTGCTTTCCTCGATGCCGTAGAGAAAATGCGCGGCAAGGCCACCATCATTATCATCACTCATCGTCCAAGCCACATGCGCGTGGCGGACAGAGTTGTACTCATGAACAGAGGTATGGTTCAGACAATCGGACCTGCTTCCACAGTTATTCCACTGATTTTCGAGGGCGCGTAATGGCTGACTCATTAAAATTTATCGCCATAGATCAGGAAAAAGTTGCTGCGGAAACCCCGGCACTTGAAAAATCCAAACCGCAAAGCATGCGTCTTGGACAATCCATTATGCTGGAAGAATCCGGCCCTAGCTCCTTCTTGCGCATCTCTGTGATGTTTGGCTTTATCGCCCTGATGGGATTTATTCTTTGGGCGCAAATCACTGAAATTGACGAGGTGGCAGTTGCCTCCGGCGAAGTCATCCCGTCAGGAACAGTTCAGACAATCCAACATATTGACGGTGGCACGATCAACAGCATCTCCATCAGCGAAGGAGACATTGTCGAACAGGGGCAGGTTCTCCTGACACTGGATCCCACAGATATTGAAGATGACATTAACAAGCTGACAACTCAGCATTTGATCTGGGAACTCACGGCGGCACGGCTGAAGGCATTTACTTCCGGTCAACAGACAATGGTTTCCAGCACCTCTCAAAAATATGCTGGTTTCTTGGAAGAACAGCAAAACCTGCTGCGCATCCAACGCCTCGATCTGGAAAGTCAGCAAAATGTCATCAAATCACAGATTGATCAAAGAACAGCAGAACTTACCGTCCTGCAGGACCAGATCAGAACCCTGGAAAACCAGTTGGCGCCTTTGCGTGAACAAATGGAAATCAGGGAAGGTCTGCTTAAAAACAACACGGTCAGCCGCTTTGATTTTCTTGAATCCCGCCGCCAGCTGTTAAAGGAAGAAGGTCAGCTGGAGGAACTCGTCTCAAAACAGAACACAACCGAGCAGGCAATTATAGAAGCAAAAAGCCGTCTGGAAGAATTAAACAGTCGCATTATGCGCGAAGCGTTGGCTGAAATGTCCAACGCCAATGCAGAAGCTTTAAAACTTGAAGAGGAACTCTCCCGCCTTGAAGCTGCAAGGCTTCGCTTGACAGTGCGTTCTCCCGTTGACGGTATCGTCCAGGGTCTGGATGTGAATTCTGTTGGTACGGTCGTCAAACCCGGCAACCCAATTCTCTCAGTTGTTCCTGTAAAGCAGGAACTGATCGTCGAAGCCCGTATTCGCCCGGAAGACATCGGCTTTATGGAAATCGGACAACAGGCCGTTGTTAAGTTCACCACCTACAACTATGCGCGTTATGGATCTGTAGAGGGCAAGCTCAGCCATATTTCTGCGACCACGTTTGAAGATGATCAGGGCGAGAGTTTTTACAAAGGGAAAATCCTTCTCGACAAAAACTTCGTTGGGGAGGTGTCAGGGCAAAATATGATCCTGCCCGGCATGACCGCGCTTGCTGATATTCACTCGGGGCAGAAAACGCTAATGGATTATCTACTGAAACCGATCCACACAACCCTTTCCCAGTCCTTCAGGGAACGATAGAAAGAAAGCCGCCACTCGGCGGCTTTTTTTATGGCTCATTTAGGAGTATGTTGAAGTCAATTAAACAAAATGAAGCTGTAAAAAGAAAAACAATGATTGAAGGCGTCAATTTTAAAGACACGTATGTTCCGGGCCTGATGGGCGAGGTTGTCTCATGGCATGGCCGTTACTATTCGAAACATTGGGGATTTGGGCCAGAATTCGAAGCCATCGTCGCGTCTGGCATTTCTGAATTTTCCAGTAGAATGGATACCCCAAAATGCCGGATCTTTTCAGCCTGGCAAAATGACATCTTCCTTGGAAGTGTAAGTGTGGATAATGATGGAGATCCGGATCAGGCCCTTGGTCATATTCGCTGGTTCATTATGTCAGATGACGCCCGCGGCAGAAAAATTGGACGTCCGCTTTTTACCAACGCCATAAATTTCATAAGGCAGTCAGGATATGAAGGTTCTTACCTGACGACTTTCAAGGGACTTGAAGCGGCCACCAAACTCTATGTGGATGCGGGCTATACGCTGACCCATGAAGCAGAAGGCAATACATGGGGCACGAAGGTTGTTGAACAGCGTTTTGATCTGATGTTCTAAACGTCCTGATATTTTTCACAAATATCAACGATGTCGTCCAGATTTTCCAGAAGGATATCCACGATACGCGGCTCGAAATGACGCCCGCGTTCTTCTTTGATAAGGTTGACCACTTTATCCAAAGGCCAGGCCTTTTTATAACAACGGTCATTTCCCAGCGCATCAAAGACATCTGCTAACGCCGTAATGCGCCCGTAAATGTGAATATCTTCACCCGATTTGCTAAACGGATACCCGCTTCCATCCCATTTTTCATGATGCTCAGCTGCGATCACAGCGCCTGCCTTCAAAATCCGTTTTTTGGAACTTTTCAGCATTTCGCTGCCCAGCATGGCGTGGGTTTTCATTATCTCCCACTCCGCCGCATCCAGCTTGCCCGGCTTGTTCAGAATGGCATCTGGAATACCGATTTTCCCCACATCATGAAGTGGGGAAGCAAGGCGTAGAACTTCAGCTTCCTCTTCACTCATCCCATACTGCAAAGCGATATATTTGCTGATTTCGGCAACCCGTTTAACATGGTTCCCTGTTTCTTTTGAGCGCGTTTCCACAGCCTCGCCCAACATATATACGATCTCTCTTTGCGTCTCTTCTATTTCCTTGTGAAGAGCTATATTCTCGTAGGCAATCCCAATATTGCGGGCGAACACTTCGATCAAATTTCGATCAAGGTCGCTCATATTCCTCAAGCCAGTCAGATACAGAACATTGTCCTGACCATAGGAAGAAGAAAAATACCCTGCAAATCGATCCCCTTCATAGAAGTTGGATTTACTTTCCATTGCGCGCTGGATGTCTTGAATAGCGCTTTCAGGCAAAGAGGTTTTTGCATCTTTGCCTTCCAGATCTTTGAATTCTCCGACCCCTACAAGGACAGGCATTTCCTCTCCTCTTGGACACACGGCAAGCCCACTTGTCTGCATGTAAGCAGCACTACTTCCAATGTGGATAAGAGAAGTGAGCTGCTGCAAAACACCTTCTGTAAAGTGGTCAATGTTGCTCAGCCCAAAAATATCAGCTGTGCTATCAATAATATGCTCAAGACCCAGTTTGTTTTTCTCAAGCGCGATAATGTCACGGTAGGATCTTAAGGATGCGTACATCAAGGTTGTAAACTTCTGCGATGTCAGTTCCGTCTTTTCTTTGTAATCATTGATGTCGTATTTCTGAATAACTTCCGCTTCTGGGGCTTGCCCAGGCTGTCCAGTACGTAGAATGATCCGCACATTGTGGTTCTTTAGCTCACCTCGGATTTCTTGAACAACCTCCAGGCCCGCGTGATCACTTTCCATCACAACATCCAATAGCATCACAGCGATCTCAGGATTTTCACGAACAGCTTCTACAGCCTCACTACCAGAATAGGCATCAATAAATTCCAGTGTGCGTCCGTCAAACTCGAAATCCTCCAGCGCAAGTCGGGTTACCTGATGGACAGCTTCTTCATCATCAACCACGAGGATTTTCCATGTATCCTGTTCACTGACATCAACCTTAACCGGCGTCTCTTCATCCGCAAAGAGAAACTCTTCTTCATCGGTGATACTTGCTTGCAGGTCACTATTTACCATCTTCATTTCCTCGCGTTGCAGGGAAGGAGAATTCAAATGTCGCTCCTTGCCCAAGTGCGCTAGTACATTTCACTGTTCCGCCTAAAGACTGGGTTATCAGATTAAATACGATGTGCATTCCCAACCCACTCCCACCAAATCCCCGTTTCGTGGTGAAGAAAGGCTCAAAAACCTTTGCGGCAACGTCTTCAGGCATTCCTTTGCCATCATCATGATAGATAAGTGTAACTATTCCCTTATCTTCCAAGACACTAATATTGATTTTTCCCTCACCACCTTCTTCATAGGCATGAATGAGAGAGTTCATCACAAGATTTGTAATGATCTGGGCAACCGGGCCCGGAAAACTGAATATCTCGAAATCTTCATCACCTTCGACGGTGATGTCTATTTTTGTCCGTTTCAGCTGAGGACGCAGGCTGAACAAAACCTCTTTGATGTAACTCACCAATGAGAACTGCCGTGCTTCTTCACTTGATCTGTCGACAGCAACTTTCTTAAAGCTTCGGATATGATCTGAAGCCAGATGCAGGTTACTTAAAATGATGGAAGTTGTTTGCCCAACGGTGTCCAGGAATTTGGTCAGGTCCGTTTTCTTGACTTTGCCTTCGTCAACCAACTTCTGGAATTTTTTATATCTGTCTTCCAAAGTGCTGACCGCAGTCACTCCGACACCAATCGGCGTATTGATCTCATGCGCCACGCCAGCAACGAGCCCGCCTAAAGAGGCCATTTTTTCAGCTTCCACCAATTCATTTTGGGTTGCTTGCAACGTCTCCAACGTTTCACGAAGTCTTCGATCCGCCTCTTTACGCTCCGTTACATCTCGAACAATACCCGTGAAGAAATGCTTGTCTCGATCTTTGTATTCGCTGATCGCAAGCTCCAGATCAAATTCCTCTCCATTTTTGCGACGGCCCTTTACTTCTCTGATTTGATTTTCATCACTGTTTTTGTCCTCTTTCTGCAAAAAGGCTTGGATATGTTTGTCGTGATGAGCGTGATACACTACAGGCATCAGAATTGTGAGATTTTGGCCAATGACTTCTTCCGCAGAATAACCAAAGATAACTTCTGCTCCCGGATTGTATGACTGGATGATACCAGAAGAATCTGACGTAATAATTCCTTCCGCCGCACTCTCCAGAATAAGCGAAACCTGTTCTTCAGCAACTTGGCGTTCCCTAACCTCTTTGACAAGATCGCGGGTACGTTCCAGAACGATTTCTTCAAGCAGTTCACGCTGCTCAAACAGCTCTTTTTCACGCGCATGGAACTGTTCCGCAAGGATATTGAAACTGTTCGCCAGCTTGGCAAATTCATCGTCACCTGTCGTATCGAGAGGACGTTCATAGTTACCTTCTCGAAATTCTTGGGCTCCAAGAACAAGCTTCCGTAATTTTCGGCTCATCCCCGTTGTGATGAGGTAGGTCGAAACAATGCCCGCCACGACGAATACGCTAACAAGCAGCCCGAGCTTAAAGTGTCCGTCCGGACCATCAGCTGTATCTCGCCACTTATCCGCATGAATATGGATCCAGGCGACAATCTTGTCATTTTCAGTAACAGGAACAACCACATCAAGTGTTGTTTCCTTATCAGTGAAGCTAAAAGACTGACCTTCACTAAAATCAATGCCACTTTTCCGAACGTCGTTTTGCTTTTGCCCTAAAGTTAATTCGCCGCTAGAAGAAAGCGTTTCCAAGCCACTCCCACTCAAAAGGGACATATAGAGGAAGTGGTTTCGAGTGACAGTACCCTCCACCAATTGGTCTAACTCAGGTGAGGGCCCACGCTTAATAGCGCTGAGATTTTTCTCACCAATATCCAATGCAATACTGATAAGTTCAATGGGATCAGTCGGCGCTTTTTGGTCCTCATGCACACCTTCCCACTGCGCAGCAATAACAAGGATAAGCGTTGCTTGAGACAGGACAACAACAATGAGTAGTTGTCGCCGAATAGACGCTTTCCAGAAACTTGTGAAATTTCCAACTACTGCAAACATTAAGACCGATCAATTGTTGTTTTCCCATTCAATCGGACGGCTCATATTAACTTGCCGATCCAGATCTGGGAATCAAACCAACAATAAATTAGCCATTCTTAATTTTGAGTAAAATTAGGCGTGGATTTCAACCAAAAGCCCACCCCTCAATATCAGTTTTTAATCAGATATCTGATCGCGATTTCTTTCATTTGGTCAACATACTGTTCTTGTCGCCAGTTGTTTTCTCGCACCAATAATTCCCAGTTTCCGACGGATAATTGCACCCATAACAAATCAGTCGCTTCCTTCACCGAAAGGTCAGTTCGCAATTTTCTGTCGTCCTTCAATGCATATACGGCGGCTTCACACCCTTCTCTGACAGCCTGCCAACGATCCTCCCAGGCTTCTTTGGCTTCTGCATCCGTTTCTTTCATCGCCCAGACGGCTTTGATCACACCATAGATTTCCGGGATATAATTTCCCCACGCCTCAATAAAAGCTTCAAGACGCTCTACGCCATTTTGGGCGTTTCGGCTTTTCTCAAGCCGCTTGTCCACATCCTTCACGTCATCAATATATCGGGTCACGGCCTTCAACAATTCGGCCCTTTTTGGGAAGTGTAGATAAACCGCTTGGCGGCTGATCCCTGCCTCTTTTGCAATATCCGCCATCCGAACACCTTTTTCAGGTGCTGTCTCCAACAACGTCCATGCAGCATTCAGAATGCGATTTCTTGTTTCAATATTTTTTCTTGACATGGTGTCAACATAACATTAATTGACATGATGTCAACTTTACATGGTGTCAAGTAAACTGAAAATGGAGATAAAGATGAAAGTTATTGTTTTTGGTGCAACAGGCACCATCGGTCGGATCGTCGTCAGAGATTGTTTGAAGGATGGCCATAAAGTGGTCGCCTATTCCCGCCACCCTGAGAAGATTGGCATTTCCAATCCCAATCTGCAATTGGCATCCGGAGACGCAACAGACCCTATCGCTGTATGTAAAGCGATGGAGGGCGCCGACGCGGTGATCATTACATTAGGTGCCGGCAATTCCAGAAGCAGCACCATTCGCTCAAGAGGTACATTGACCGTTATTGAGGCCATGCATAAACAAGGGATCAAACGCCTCATCTGCCAATCAACATTGGGAACTCATGAAAGTTGGGAAAATCTCAACTTCTTCTGGAAGCGGATCATGTTTGGTGCCCTTCTGCGTCCTGTATTTCTTGATCATCAAGTTCAGGAAGATTTGGTGCGTGCGAGTGGCCTAGACTGGACGATCGTCCGCCCCAGCGCCTTCACAGATGAACAACCAGGTAAAAAATATAAAGAGCATTTTGGCCCAAGTGAGCCCGGCCTTTCCTTGAAGATTTCAAGAGGCGATGTGGCTGATTTTCTCACACGTCAAATCCGCGACCATCGTTACATGCACGCGGCCGTTGGTATTTCCAATTAGGGTTGTCATAGAATAAAGCGCCCTTAAATTTTGGCGCGATTATCATATTATACATGCATCGTTTATGGCATTTCCTGATGTGTAAGAACTCAGAAGGTGCTTGAACGATGCTTGTAATAAATGGACAAATCATAGACGTACCAGAACCACTCCTTACCGTTCGGTTGGTTGATTTCCTTCGTGATTTCCTGAATTTAAGAGGAACAAAATTCGGCTGTGGCCAGGGGCTGTGCGGTGCCTGTACAATCCATGTGAACGGTCAAAGTGCAAGGTCATGCCAGCTTCAAGTTCAAGATGTTCTTGATAGCAAACTCACCACCATTGAAGGCCTTGCATCTAACGAAAGTGACCTACATCCAGTGCAAAAAGCCTGGATCGAAAGCGCCGTTCCCCAATGTGGATATTGTCAACCGGGTCAAATCATGTCTGCAAGCGCCCTCCTTGCCGAAAACCCCTCTCCATCCGATCAAGAGATCGACACTCACATGTCAGGGAACTTATGCCGTTGCGGCACCTATCCCAGAATAAAACAAGCGATCAAAACCGCATCGCGGGAGAGTTAAGATGACTGTAACTCTATCTCGCCGCTCATTCCTCATTAAATCGGGTTGGATATTCGCAGGCCTTACTAGTGTTACCGCGTGCAGCCCTCTGATCCCGCCGCTCCCGACAACATCAGAACCTGAAGCTTATAACAACATGTGGGTTCAGATGCTGCCTAACGGACGGGCACGCTTTTTCTGCCCACGTATGGAGATGGGACAGGGCGCATCTGTTGGCTTGTCTCAAATTGTCGCGACAGAATTAAATCTCGATCAATCGTCTATTGAGTGCATCACGCCCACCACGGATGATATTCCTCCTTTTAAACTCACCGTTGGCAGTGAAAGTATTGAACTCTTCTCAAAGCCTGTGGCAATCACCGCCGCCAATCTAAGGGAAACACTTAAAGAGCGAGCGGCCCAATATCTGAACGTATCTGAAAACAGCCTGAAATCTGTTCCTTACGGTTTTAAGTCTTCTGATCAATCAGTTACCTACGCCAAGCTGATTAAGGATGAAGACGACATCCTCTTCATAAGTCACGAGCGGGATCTAGACACGCTGCCGCTTTACAGTTTTGATGGGGACAATCCAGTAAGCGCGGTTGGCAAATCCTGGACGGATCCACATCTTCTGGGCATCGTCACAGGCAAGATGTTTTATAGTCGGGATGCAGCAATAGAGACTATGCTTTACGCCGAAACTCTTCCAAGGCCCAGCGCACAAGCCCAGCTCAAGAAAGTTAATTGGGGAAATGCGGCCTCCCTTCCCGGTATAATGAAAACGGTTTCTTTGCCTGAGGAAAACCTTGTCGCAATCATCGCGGACACACCTTTCAGCCTGCCTTCTGCTGTAGAAGAAGTAAGCGTTGAATGGGAAACAAAGAACACCGAAAAACCCGATTTCGTTCAGTTACTCAAAACTCAGTCCGCGGAAAATGATTTTGAACATGTTCTTCTTGAACAAGGGGAGAAATCCAAGAACTCCGATCGGTCCTTCAACGCAACCTTCTCCACTCCTTTTGCGACACATGCGATGATGGAACCGCGCGCGGCTGTTGCCAATGTGAGAACAGACAAAATTGACGTCTGGTGCGGCACGCAGGATCCCTACTGGATGAAAAAGCGGATCGCGGAACTTCTCTCCAGATCTGAAGATGAAGTCACAATCCACCCCATGCGTATGGGCGGTAGTTTTGGCGGACGGGTTTATTGCCGCGCCGCCGAAGAAGCTGCGCTCCTCTCCAACATTATGGGCAAACCTGTGCGGGTACAATGGAGCCGGAAACAGGAATTTCAATCCAACTATTTCCAACCCGCCTTCGCGCATCAGATATCAGCGGACGTCTCGGAGACCGGGAAAATTACAACCTGGAAGCATGATTTTGTATCTTCCCCCATCATTACCGGACCTGTTCAGCCCCCCCTTTCAGATCTCATCGATCTGTTTGCTGCGGATAAAGGGACCGCGCGGGGGGCTATCTCTCCTTACGATTTTGATCATCAGATCATTCGATATTCTGACATCAGAACCGACATTCCCGTGGGGGCGTGGCGCGGCCTTGGGGCGGCTCCTAACTGCTTTGCCATCGAAAGCATGATGGATCTACTGGCAGAGAAGGCCGGAATTGACCCTCTTGAGTTTCGCTTGGACCACCTGCTCATAAATGATCAACGGATGCGCGCTGTTTTGCAGGAGGTCGGTAATCTTTCAAACTGGTCGGAAGACGTGCCCAATGGGATGGGTAGGGGAATTGCCCTCTCCTACTACAAGAACAAGACCAGAGCGGCTGTTGTTGCGGAAGTGCGCGCCTCAACTGACGGCAAGGCTTTCAAAATTGAAAACATTTATTGCGTTCAGGATTGTGGTCTCGTGATTAACCCCGATCAGGTGAAACATCAGATATGCGGTAACATTATTTGGGGCTGCAGTATGGCCTTGAAAGAAGAGCTTCATTTCGAAGAAGGACGGCTTATGGATGAGAATTTCGACACTTACATGCCACTTACCATGGAAGAGGCCCCCAATATTAAGGTGAAATTACTCGCCCAAGATATTGCTCCTCCCTTACCCGTGGGTGAATCCGCTCTGCCCCCCGTTGCCCCCGCCATTGCAAATGCTGTCTTCAGGGCCACAGGGCAAAGAATTACGGATCTCCCCTTGAAGCTCGCTTAAAGCATCCGCATAATTTCTGATAAATCAGGAGGGTAGCACCATTAAAGAATTCGCCCGGAGCAGCCTTGTAAATCTCATCTCCGCCAAACTTCAGAAGGATGGCCAAGGAACCTTCACGCAAATTAATGCTCCCGGCACGAGTTTGAGAGAGGCGCAATCCTCACCTACTTTAAAAAAGGAACTGTTATTCCAACTTTGGCAAAAAGGCGGTGATCAAGCCATTCTGGAAATCGGTCAATCTGTAACACAGGTAGACTATGACCCCATATGGCGGATCGCTCTGAACGCGCCAAGCGTCTCCCGCCTTATTGAAGGATGGTCTCGATTTGAAGCCTATGCTCATTCTAGTAACCGAGTCTCCTTTGACCGTTGTGGGCCTACTTCACTTTCATGTGTAAGATATTCTCAGTCTGATCAACCTCCCAATCAGGTGGAGAATTTGCTTATTTGCGGCCTTCTGATAGCACTGCTGCAAGGTGCTGGATGCCGCAACCTTGTCTGTTCCGCTCGTCAAATTGACGGTGAATTGGTTTCCATATGGAAGAACGGAAACTTCCTGAAGATAACCGAAGGTAACTCCATCCTCGCCGATCAGTTTACTTTCACCTGGACGGATTTTGAGGGATCCGGCAAAAGTCCGTTCGCGGATCCCGAACATATGGCTCCCATAAAGATGAAGAACCCGTTCTTCGCCTCCCCTTTGGTTTCAAAAATTTGTGAGCATCTTTATCACGATATCAGTCGCCCTTGGAAACTTGCGGATTTGGCTGCTTTGATGAATATCTCAAACCGCTCTCTTCAACGTCGATTAACAGAGAATAATCTATCTTTCTCAACCATTGTCCGGGCGGCACGTATCAATATGGCCTGCCAGTTCCTTGAAAGCCCGATGATGGATATAACGGCAGTGGGCTATTGCACCGGTTTTACAGACAGTGCTCATTTCAGCCGTGATTTCAAAGCCTCCATGGGAATGACCCCCAGCGAATTTCGAAAGGCACTGCCAAGTCACAGACCTTGACGTTGTTAGCAGGATGGGTTTTGTTTGTTTTTCAAACTGTCACTTGAAACAGGTCAAACTCTCGCCCGTCTGGGTGAATTCGCAAACAGGTCCAATTTATGTCCTTAATGGCAAAACAGATTTATTGTTTTCTATTCAGCTTGGTGATCATTGGAGGGCCCGCTTTTTCTGCAAAAGCGGAAACAACAACCGTTTCCGTCGCTTCAAACTTCATTACGACAGCAGAGAAACTTGTTGTGATGTTTGAAGAGCAATTTGACCATAAAGTAAAACTAGCGAGTGGATCGTCCGGGAAAATTGTCACCCAAATCCTTCATGGTGCCCCATTTGACTTGTTCTTGGCGGCTGATTTCTCCCATCCAATAAAACTGATTGAAAACGGCATGGCCCGCAGGGAAGACCTATTTACCTACGCTGTTGGGAGATTAGCCTTGTTTTCAAGCCAGATTGACAAGGAATTAGAGCAAGGCACTGCGCCCCTCAGTTCGTCCAACATCAAACGTATTGCTGTGGCAAATCCTCGACTTGCCCCTTACGGTCAGGCCGCCTTTGAGTATATGCAGGCAACAAACGTCTTGGCCGCAACAAAAGATAAATTGGTATATGGAAACAACGTTGCGCAAACCTATCAATTTATCGCAACCGGCAACGCGAATATCGGCTTTGTTGCCCTCTCACAGGTTTTGAACGTACAAAAGGGTAGCTATTGGCTTGTTCCCCAGAAGTATCACGCTCCGCTAAAACAAGCCGCTATCCTGACCTTAAAGGGGACACGCAATCAAGCGGCACGAGATTTTTATGCTTTTTTGAAATCAGAAGTAGCCCGTGCGCTTATTCGCCAACAAGGCTACGACATAAGTGAGGAAGGCTAAATGCTCGACGCAGTTCTTCTCACACTGAAACTCGCCGCAACAACGACCTTTATCCTGCTGCTCATCGGCACGCTGATTGCCTGGTGGCTTGCGCGCACATCCTCCGCGTTTAAGGAGGTCGTGGGCAGCATTGTCGCGCTCCCTCTGGTTCTTCCCCCAACTGTCCTTGGCTTTTATCTGCTGATTAGCTTAAGCCCCACAAGCCCTTTGGGGGCTTTTCTAACTGATCTTTTCGGGCAAAGCCTCCCCTTCACTTTTGAGGGACTGGTTGTGGGTTCCGTGATTTACTCCCTGCCCTTTGTTGTGCAGCCTGTTCGAAATGCATTTGAAAGTATCGGGAACAGGCCATTTGAAGTCGCGGCAACGCTTGGGGCCTCCCCCCTCAATCGGTTTTTGACCGTTGCGATCCCGCTTGCCCTCCCCGGCCTGCTGACAGGTGCGGTCCTCTCTTTTGCCCATACTATGGGGGAATTCGGCGTCATTCTGATGATTGGCGGAAACATCCCCGGGGAGACACGCGTTCTATCCGTTGCCATTTATGACTATGTAGAAACCCTGCAATGGGAGAAGGCGCATATTCTGTCGGCTGGAATGTTAATCTTTTCATTCCTCGTCATCCTGACAATGACGCTTCTTGAAAAGCGAATTAGGCGGCGCAAATCATGACAGACATAAAAGCACGCCTAAACGGAGTTCTTGGCTCCTTCCCCTTCGATGTGGACATTTCCATTCCTGCGAAAGGGGTTACGGCCGTTTTTGGACCTTCCGGCTGCGGGAAAACAACACTCTTGCGCTGTTTTGCCGGGTTAGAGCCTGCCATTAAAGGATCGCTAAAAGTTGGGGATCAGGAATGGCAAAATGAAACAACGTTCATACCCTCCCACAAACGCAGAGTTGGCTATGTTTTTCAGGAACCCAGCCTGTTTGATCATCTGGATGTTCAGGGGAATCTTGAATATGGTTTGAAGCGCCGAAACTCAAAAATGGAGGAATCCCGCCAAGAAGCGATTATCGACCTTCTTGGCATTCGGCAGTTATTAGACAGAAAAACAGACAAACTCTCCGGTGGTGAAAAACAGCGTATTTCAATTGCACGTGCCCTTTTGTCCGGCCCGGAAATTCTGCTGATGGACGAGCCATTAAGCGCACTTGATAAAAGCAGCAAGTCTGAGATCATTCCCTTCTTTCACAAACTTCAAAGCACTCTGGATATCCCGATCCTCTATGTGAGCCACGATCTTGCGGAACTCGAACAGTTTGCAGATCATATCGTGTTGATGGAAAACGGCAGGGTGGCGGGCTCCGGACCAATTCTGGAAGTCCTCTCCGGAAGCGACTCCCCCTTGTCGCAAGGACCGGAAGCGGCGGTTCTACTGGACGGGACCATCACCTCTTATGATGCTGAATATGATCTGACGTGTCTGCAAAGCGGCGATTGCGTTTTCCACCTCCCCGGCAATATCGGAGAGATCGGCACCAACAAACGCCTTCACATCAACGCCTCTGATGTGGGGATCGCCTTAAACCCCAAAAGTGCTGACTTAAGTTATCTGAATTTGATCGAAGGGATTATCACTGACATTCAGCCTCTCACCCATGGAAAGGTAAATGTTTGTATCTCTCCCTCGCGTGATGGCGCAGCACCCATGATCATCTCCTCCATCACCCGCAAATCACTGGATAGCCTTAGTCTTCAAAAAGGCCAAACAGTGACCGCCATGATCAAGAGTATTGCGCTAATGGATCCCGTGGCTTAGCTGGCTTTGATCATATCTGCTGCTTTTTCCGCGATCATAATAACGGGAGAGGCGGTATTTCCTGAGACGATATTGGGCATAATGGACGCATCCACAACCCTCAGACCGGAGAGGCCTTTCACCCTTAACTGCTCATCCACCACGGCCTGATCATCCTGTCCCATACGGCAGGTCCCAATGGGGTGGAAAATCGTGGTGGCGATATTCCCGGCTTCCTTCACCAGTTCCTCTTCTTCACGGACAGAAGGCCCGGGCAGGATTTCTTCAGGGCTATATTTGGCGACCGCTTTCGCTTCCATAATCCTTCGTGTCATGCGAATGCTTTGGACGGCGATGTCCTGATCTTTTGCCGCAGATAAATAATTTGGTTTGATCAATGGCGCGTCGTCGCCTTTAGCGGAACGGATATGAATACTGCCCCGGCTTTCCGGGCGCAGGTTACAAACAGATGCCGTGATAGCAGGGAAATCATGTAACGGATCCCCAAGTTTGTCCGTGCTCAAAGGCTGAATATGATATTCCAGATCCGGTGTTTCCACCTGGTCAGAGCTTTTAACAAAAACGCCCATTTGGCTTGGCGCCATGGAGAGAGGGCCGGACCTGAACAACGCATATTGCAGACCGATTTTCATCTTACCCAAAAGGCTATTGGCATCTTTGTTTAAGGTCTTCGCGTTTTGGACTTTGTAAACGGTGCGAATTTGCAGATGATCCTGCAGATTTTCGCCCACGGCTGCCATTTCATGCTGCACATCGATGCCGTGCTGAGACAAAATCTCCCCGCCGCCAATACCGCTCAATTCCAGAGTTTTTGGGGAATTCACAGCACCTGCAGATAACAGAACCTCTTTCCCGGCATGGGCAATCGCAGGCTGACCTTTCAGTGTAAATTCAACCCCTGTTACCTTCTTACCTTCAAGGACAATGCGATCCGTTTGCGCATGGGTCAGCACCCGCAGATTTGGTCGCTTCATTGCAGGGCGCAAAAAGCCCTTTGTGGTGTTCCAGCGCACCCCTTTTCGTTGGTTTACCTGAAAGTAGCCCGCGCCCTCATTGGTTCCCGTATTGAAGTCATCTGTTTTTCCGACCCCGATTTCAGAAACCGCGTCCCGGAACGCATCCAGTATTTCCCATGACAAACGCTGTTTTTCAACGCGCCACTCCCCGCCGGCTTTATGAAACTCTGAATTACCTTCAAAATGATCTTCCGATTTCAGGAAATAAGGCAACACATCGTCCCAGGCCCAACCCGTATTGCCCAATTGGCGCCACCCGTCATAATCACGGGCTTGTCCCCGCATGTAGATCATGCCGTTAATGGAGGAACAGCCGCCCAGAACCTTACCCCGGGGATAGTTGATACTGCGCCCGTTAAGACCCGGATCCCCTTCGATTTTCATCATCCAGTCTGTACGTGGATTGGCAATACAGAAAAGATATCCAACCGGAATATGCACCCAGTGATAATTGTCATTCCCGCCGGCTTCCAGAAGCAGGACACGTTTAGAAGGATCTTCTGTCAGTCGGTTCGCAAGCACACAGCCTGCGGTACCACCCCCGATAATGATGTAATCATATTGCCCTTCGTCGCGACGCATATACTATCCTCCCACGTCTCTTTTCGAGATCATGTTATATATTTAACGTGCTGCACCTGTTTTGACACCTTAAATTCGATTGACGCCCATCAATCTTCAATGTTTGCTTTTTCTGAAATGGAACCAAGGTATGAATTTCGACTTCTTAATCGAGCTACATAAAGATGGTGAACGCCAAGGCCCGGGGAGTGAAGGCGCAACCCAGCTGGCACTTGAGCTATCTGGTCTCAAAAACCGGCCCTCCTCACTTCAGATCGCGGATATCGGCTGCGGAACAGGCGCCTCCACCATGGTTCTCGCCAATGAACTTGATGCGAAGATCACGGCTATTGATCTCTTTCCTGATTTTTTGGAAGCCCTTGAGCAAAATGCGATTGAGAAAAAGGTCAGCGACAAAATCCAAACGCAATGTATCTCAATGGATGCCCTCCCATTCGGCAAGGAAAGCCTGGACGCCATTTGGTCAGAAGGGGCGATCTATCTCATCGGCTTTGAAAAAGGTGTCTCTTACTTCAAAGAGTTTTTAAAGCCGGGCGGCATTCTTGCCGTCTCGGAAATCACCTGGCTTACCTCAAAACGGCCTCAAGACGTGTCTGAATTTTGGGAAAATGCCTACCCTGAAATGGCGACAGCATCGGAGAAGCAAAAACTTCTCGAAGATCAGGGGTTCCAAATACTTGGATATTTTCCGCTGCCAAAAGAATGCTGGACGGAGAATTATTACACCCCGCTGTTAAAGCGCATGGATGATTTCCTTGCACGCCACAATTCAGAGGAGGCCCACGCCTTCATTCAGGAAGAAAAAGCGGAAATCTCTGTTTTTGAAAAATATAGTCGCTACTACAGCTATGGTTTCTACGTTGCTGAGAAGTTGGAATAGCAATACTCAAGCCAGCATGGCCTTATTCTATAGCGATAAAAAATCCATCTCACATTTCAAATACAATTTAATGACCGGGTTTCCGCTTCGCCTACTTATCGAAGCGGAAATTTGCCAATCTCGTAGAATTTATTTAGTATCAACAATTATTTCAGCGCATCTGCTACTTTCTCAGTGATTTCATTGCGACCTGAAACCGCACTCGCCTGCCAATCCGACTCAAAAATAGCTGCATGAGATCCTGTATGCTGATTGGTCACCGTAATGCCTTTTTGCAACTCATCGATGGGGGCTGTTAATGTAACCTTTGCACGGTTATGGAGCTTAAGCTGCCAAAATCCCATCTCAATCCAACTCCAAAATTCATTAATTTGCACCTTTACAGGCACCGCATCCGCATAGGCCGGATCATTTTCTTCAATAACCCTATACCCGGCTTTTCTGAAACTGTTGCTCATGGATTCAGCCATAAAACTGGCAACTGTTGTTCCTTCTGGCAAAAGCACATCGCCCAGCGCTTTACCAAATCCATTACGCTTCCGGCCAATGGCTCTTTGCTTAATTTGAGGGTTATCGACTTCATCTTCCGAGATGGAAGGAATATCCGGTGTCCTTGGACGGAACTGGAAATCGCGCGCGTCTTCTACTGAAGCGATTTTAACATCAATACCGTTGGTTGGGTTTTCAACCTTTTCTGCAGCTTCCAATTCGACAACACTTCTGTTCGTCGCACAGCCAGTAGCAAGTAACAGCAAACTCAAACACACAATTACCTTAGAGAATTTCATTTGATTACCCCTCTTTTCTAATCCCCTATTTGTTGTGCCATTTAATCAAAAATACAACCAAGGCACTAGCCTTTTCGTGGTGCAAATTCATTTTTAAACAAACCGTCACAAAAAAGGCTTCCCACAGAAGTGAAAAGCCTCTCAATGCTGTTTGTATAAGTCAGTCTACTTCAACTTATCCGCCAGAAAACTCTTCGAATATTCCGCACTGGATATCGGCAAATCATGTGGGCCCTCGATAATGACAAGTTCTTTGTCTTTGGAAATTAACCCGTCAAATACCTTTGTGGCCGATTGAACCGTGTAGAAGATATCATCTGTCGCGATAATCATCATGACCGGTGTGTCTTTCAGGCCCGGATAATATAGTTGTTGCTCCGTAAAGCGTGGGGACAGGTCTGGACCATTACCAATGATCGGCATTGCCATAATCAGTGCCCTGTCAATCCTGTGATCCACTGAGGAGGCGATCCAGCCAATATGCCCCCCAAGTGAAAAACCAGCCACCCCAACACGATTGGTATCGACAGTCCCTTGCGCCTCCAGGAAATCGATCGCCCGCCGCACATCCAGTGCGGTTTCGCTGATCATTTTGCTACCTGCCTCAAAATACTGTTTTTTCACATAGGTGTAGGGATCTTCGAAGTCTTTTGCTTCTTTACGATCTCCGTGGTTACGGGCGTCCAAGGCAAGAACAGCCACCCCATTTTCAACCAGGGTTTTCCGGTGCTGTGATGGGAAAGAATATTGCCCCTCTTCTCGCCACCACTGATCTTTAGATTGGGTGAGGCCATGAAGCAGGATAACAACGGCAGGTTTTTGAACACCTTTTGGTATCTCCAGCCTTCCGGTTACCCATTCCCTGTCATATCCACGGAATTTCACCTCGAATGTGGTGCCAAGATCAGTGCTGACACCTTTCGACAACATGGCGTCGATAGGCATGTTATCTGTCGCATAATAAGTCGATAACACTTCAAACACATTTTCTGCTTCCGGGGAAAGCGGGTTTGCCGGCGCCTGACTTCCAAAGAAAAGAAACGATAAAGAAAGCGCACAAATTAGTTTTTTCATGAGAGTTTCCTCCCTGCTGTTCGATCCAGCATGGTTTTGAAATATTTAAGTTTTTCTGGATTACGAACGATAAAGATATCCGAAGCTTTATTATCCTGCGTGAAACCAAAGGTGAGGACGCCAAAGACCTCCCCCTCTTTCAGTAAAAGCACGCCCTTCGTGGCATTGATGTCCACAAGCTGCCACTCACAGCCCCGCCAGAACTCGCTCAAGAATTTGGGGATAAATGGCACAACAACATCAATTCCGCTTTGAACCTTATAGATAGCGGGAACAATTCCCCCACCGTCTGCATGAAGGCGGATATCATCCACAAGAAGCTGGCTTAAACCGTCCGTATTTCCTGTGGTGACAGCTTCCTTAAAAGCGGCGACCAGTTTTAACTGAATAGCTTCAGGGGTTCGATGCCTAAGCTTTTCTTCACTGATATTACTTTTTGCACGGGATACCAGTTTCCGGCAGGCCGGCTCCTGAATTGAAAGAACACCAGAGACATCACTGTAATCTTGATCGAATATTTCTTTCAGAAGATAAGCGGCTCTTTCTTTTGGTGTCAGCCGCTCCAGCGCCAACAGAAATGCCAAGGACAAAGAACTGGCCAGTGCCACATGATCTTCTGGTGTTGGCAGATTTTCATCTGGCACCGGCTCTGGCAACCACACACCGAAATAATCCGTGCGCGCCCGGTGGGCCGCTTTCAGATTGTCCAGTGATTGCCGTGTGCAAACAGACGTGAGCCAGGCGGCGGGATTTTCAATCTGCTCATGGTCAGTGCTTTGCCACTTCAGAAAGGTTTCCTGAACCGCATCTTCCGCATCACTCATACTCCCAAGAAGGCCATAGGCCAGCCCGGTTAGATAATGCCGCTCTCGTTCAAATATCGAAATGTAATCCATGGTTCAATTTAGTATTTGGAGACCTGAATACGGTTCCAGAAGTTGATCATTCCCACCGCAGCGGTGAGACCGCCGATTTGTCGGTCTGAAAAATACCGTCTTAACTCAGCTCTATTCGACTTGTATGTGTCGGACATCCCTAAATCAGTTAATTCTTCTGTCCAGGCCAAACCTGCCCGTTCTGCATCTGAGAAAAGGTCTGAATTTCGCCACGATGCAACCTGATCAAGACGCTCCTGACTCTCCCCATCTTCGAGTGCCTCACGTGTATGCATGTCTATACAAAATTTACACCCATTCATCTGCGATGCGCGTAGTAAAATCAAATGCTGGAGCAATTTATCCAAATCGCTTTTTAAAATGGTGCCATGCACCGCTTGCATCGATTTCAGAATATCCGGGATTTCGGTTTCATATGAAATAGGATCTGTAGAAGTCATCATCTTTCTTTCGTAAAATTTGCCTTACGAAATAACGACGATTGAGCGGGTCCGTTTGTGACACAGTAGCGTTAAATTTTTCTATTTTTTTTAGCGAAACCGCTTAAAGACTGTCTGCTATGCTATTATTCTCGAACTTTCGAAAAACTTCCCAGCCTCACCATAGGACGGAAAGCAAAGTGTTATTGTCGTGCCTTTACCTTCCTGGCTTTCCAAGTCCAGCGTACCACCATGCAGTTCTACGAGCACTTTGGAAATAGACAAACCTAGCCCTAGACCGTCATGTGCGTTTAAATGGCTTTGGCGTATCTGACCAAATTTCTGAAGAGCAGTCTCAATATTTTTTTCAGCAATTCCAATACCGGTGTCACTAATTTCGATTTTTATGCCACCGTTTGAAACAACTTGCGCCGAGACAGAAACTTGTCCCCCTGAGTTGGTAAACTTTATCGCATTGTCCAATAGATTAATAATAATCTGGCGAATTCTGTCTGGATCTACATATAACTTTGGAAGATCATCAGGGATGTTGCTTATAAAATTCAAGCCTTTCGCTTGCATCTTCTCAGTTTCCATCAACACACAATCATCCAGCAACCTATGCAAGTCTGTTTCTTCTGGAACTATCTCAAGTTTACCTGATTCAATTCGTGCTACATCCAGCATATCTGTAACAAGGCGCAGCAAATGTCGCCCTGATCTACTTATATGTTCTGCATAGTCCTGATACTGAGAATTAAGAGGACCCAAAATTCCCTTCACCATCATTTCGGAGAAACCATTGATAGCGTTCAAAGGCGTCCTAAGTTCATGGCTCATATTTGACAGGAAACTGTTTTTCGCTTCGTTGGCCGCGATCACCTCTTCCAGCGCCTGCCTCAGTTCCGACTCTTTAGCTTTCTGCTGTGCGAGGTTATTGGCAAGGGTTACGCGTCCACCATCTGGTGTACACGCCTCCCGATAGAGATACCAATCCTCATTACGTTTCATTTCGAATGTTTCGCCAGGCCTTTTATGGCGCCCAATCCTTTCTTTGATGTAATCTGCCTCCCGCCCAATAACGTGGGGAAGCTCTTTAGAAAAAGCATCTGCTTTCACCAAGTCTCCAAAAGTACGACCCGGCTTCAAAAGGGATTGGGCGTCTTTGGACAAATGCAACTTATAAGCATCGTTCCAAACCACAATCCGATCATTTCGATCAAAAATCGCCACCGCATCATCTAGAGATCGGATCGCTTCCGCAAACTGTTCATTTTGTATGATGCTGCTATTCACACGAAGGGCGAGAATTGCGGCATATAGGAACAACAAGGCTAGGGTTCCGTAAGGACCAAGATATGTTGTATTCACGATACTATTGGCATGTAAAATATCATGCACACCGACTACTACAAGCGTAACGATACCCGCAACAATGAGCCACCGCTCTGCAATCTTGTATTTGAGGACATATCTAATTTCCAACAGGCAAGATATGGAAACAACTGCCAAATGAACACCAATTAATAAAATCGTTTCAATCGGCAATGCGGCGGGCCAGAAAATAAGATAAAGGGATATACCAACTGCCTGATAAAGAATGATATGAGAAAGAATGAAGCTTGTCTTTCTCGGGTTTACCTGATGGATGAATTCGTAGGTGAGCGCAATCAGGAACGTCGCACAGACATAAGAAAGCCTCTCATTCCAGTACCATGGCACTAAAGGTGAAAGCTCCAGTAAAGTTGAGCTCACTGTCAAAATATAGCCCGCCGTCAAAAAGGACATGGCATATAATACGAAGTAAACTCTCTCACGATATCGCCCGATATGAAGCACCATCAAGAAGGCCCCAAGGCAGATCATCGCTCCGCTTAAGAAAGTATCTCTGGAAAGTTCCTGAAAATGGCTTTGATTTTGTTCATATTCATTACCCATTGTGATGGCACCGATAAATCCCCCTCCAGCATATCCAACAAAATTTGACGCGTGCAGAACAATGTCCAACGACCCTTTCGCGCCTTTTAAATCCGCCGTATTTCGAGAAATAAACGGCTGCTCTTCACTGGCGTTATCGGCGGGCCTCCCTGAGTGCATAAAGAGCTGTCCGTTTACATATAAACGATATGCAGATTGAAAGCGGCTTAATGAAAGCGCCAAGTCGGTAGGATCCTCGGGCAGTAGTACTTTTAAGCGATACGTCCCGTAACCAAACTTTGGAAGAGCCTCTCCCTTTACTAAATCACCTAGCCAAGCTCCAGGAACAGCCACTATTTCAGGCTCTCTATTCGGTGTCCAATGGCCCTCGGGAGATATAAACTCTTGCCAGTAAAACTCCCACTCCCCACCCAACTCTATTGTACCTTTTGCCTGGAAGTTCCAGTTACGTAAATCCAATACACCACTGTGTGCCCTTGGGGTGGGAGAAGCGTATGCTATGGCACCGACTTGAATACATAGGAAAAGAAAAAACAAAATTT
Organism: Sneathiella sp. P13V-1; assembly: GCF_015143595.1. Lineage (NCBI taxonomy): Bacteria > Pseudomonadati > Pseudomonadota > Alphaproteobacteria > Sneathiellales > Sneathiellaceae > Sneathiella > Sneathiella sp. P13V-1. Next base: position 467,606 of record NZ_WYEU01000003.1, read on the forward strand.
GCATTGCGAATTTCACAACACATAGAAAACACATCTTCGGTGAGGGCGACATGTGAAAGTACATACAAATACTACATTTAAAATAAGTGATATTATATCTTAGAATGTAAGCAAGTAATTAACATTCACTTAAATATAGCACTCAATCGTGGCTTAATCTGTCCCAGTTGTTGGACCTCTTGCCAATAAAAGCAACCCACAGATGATCAAGGCGAGGGCCGCATATTGCGTCCAGGTGGGCTCTACCTCCAAAAAGACCATGGACAGTAGAAAAGCGGTAGCGGGGCTGAGGGATAGAAAGGCAGTCACCATACCAGCGGGCGCATGGGTGAGGCCATATAACCAAAGCATAAAACCAGCACCGCTCGACAGGCCAATGATGAACACAAACCAAATGGTTTGCGATGTCCATTGCAGCATAGGAGCGCCGCCTGTTTCAAATAGATCCATGATCCCAAGTGGGACCAATGAGGCGGCCATGGCGATGACACTGACCCTCATCACGCCGTATCGCTTCAGATAAGGGCCAAATAAGATAGAGCATAAAGCACCTGTAAAAGTGGCCAGCGCCGCACTAAACAATCCTCCGATTTCTGAAAAGCCTAAGCCACCAAAGGCCGCATCCCCTCCAAGCAAGATGGCAACACCGATAACGGTCAAACAAATCGCTCCAAATTCGGTTTTACGAAGCTTTGTTCTAAACAAAAGCCATGTAAGGCCAATGGTCATAAGTGGCAGGGTCGCAAAGACAAGCGAGACACGTACCGAATTTGAATAGAGAACCGCCAGATTAAGCAGCGCAATGAGGGCCCCAAATTGCCCAACACCGATTAAGGCAACAGGCAAAATATCCTTTCGTGCAATGGGGGGTGATTTCGCCCGAAGCGCGAAAGGTAACAAAAAGGTGAGGGCAATCAGATATCTCAGAAAACCAAGGCGTCCCGCGCCCACTTCGCCTACCACGGCTTCACTGACAACCAATGCAAAGCCAACCTGAATACCGGTGACCGCCGCCGCGCTGAGAGCTAACCTCACAGAATAAGCTCCCAGGTTTCTAACGCCAGTTCTTCACCGTAACTCTCATGCGGATCTGTTCCAATCAATTGGAAACCATGCCCTTCACAGAGATCTTGTGCTTCTTTCAAAGCGCTCAGTATTTGAATCTGAACGGTGCGGTATTTTTTGGATCTGGAGAAACGAATGGCTTCCATTAGTAGTTTCCGCCCCAGCCCCACCTTGCGGGAGCCGGGTTCCACAAAAAGCTGGCGGATAAGTGCGGTCTCTTTGTCTCGCATGGCGACAACAACTGCACCAGCCATTTCCTCACCTCGCTCAGCTATCCAACACCTTTCTCGCTTGGGGTCAAAAGTTTTTATAAAATTGCTGACAGCCAATGAAAGGTCGGCCTCTAAATCCGAAGTCCAGCCGTATTTATCTGAAAAATAACGCGTTTGTTGAGACGCTAAAAAACTCAAATCACCGGGGTTTGGGTCGCGTAAAACAATAAAGTTGTCAATTTGGCTATCCCCAAGCAGACGGCGAATTTTGAACATGGCCGCGATGATTTCTTGCCGGTTACTTTGCGACAATGGCGCGAGGAGTTCCTCTACCTCCTGATCAGAAGCCGCTTCCATCTCAGCAAAAAACTCCCGTCCTTCCTCCGTTAGCGTCAGCTCAAGCCGTTTGGCATTGGGTATGGAAGGGGTCCGCTGGATCAGGTCATCTTTTTCAAGTTTGGAGACCAGCCGGCTCATATATCCCGGGTCAACCTGCAGATACTCTCCTAAATCCCGGGCGGAAGGTGCCTGCCCCGCTGGCGCACTTGCCACTTCATACAACAACCGCAATTGCTGCAATGTGTATCTGGAATTGAGAAGCCCTTCATTCAACGCCCCGACGAGACGTGTATGAAAACGGTTAAATTCTCGAAATTTCTTGGTATCTGACGATTTCATAGGAACATCGTCAATATATATGTTGCTTATGTCAACATATATATTGAATGAAGATTGTTTCACCCGACCAAAAGGGGGCAGCGACAGAATCAGAAAGACGTTTCGATGATCACCATTAAAACCACCTCTTCATCCATTGATTTATAGGTGTGAGGTCTGTCTGCAGGATACCGGTAATAATCTCCGGGGCTCATTTTCTCTAGGTTGTCATCTGGGCCAATGAAGGCCTCGCCTGAGCACACAAAGGCGTGCTCAATAGTCCCATCATGATGGGCTTCGGCACTCCGCGCCGTATTGGGCTGTAAATTAAAACGATACAATACGCGCCTGCAATTTGGGGGGCAGTCTGAAAGGAGAGTGGCTGAATAGGAGGCGCTTTTTGAGGTTATCTCACACCCATCCGCTGCCCGGATTAGACTTGTCTGCGGCTCAGGCACTTCAAATAAGAAGTTAAACGGTACGTCCAACGCGGTGGCAATTGCCCATAGTGTTTCCAAATTCGGATTACCTTGTCCGGCTTCCAATTGTGAAAGAGTAGATTTTGCAAGCCCGGCTTTATCGGCCAATGCGGACAAGCTTAGTTTCGCCCTCTTTCGTTCTCTTGCAATGGACTTAGCCACAAGTAAATTCGCTTTCACCACACACCCTTGATGATGTTATATCGAACAACGTTCGTCTTGACGAACGCATTCCGTTCATTATAATGAAAACCGTTCGATTCCAAAACCAATATTCACGAAGGTCCCGGCGATATGACAAGCACGGATCAACATTTTTCCAGATTCAATTCTACTCCCGAAGCCCTTCAGGGTATGCGGGATGCGTTGCCTGTTCTGGCGGCCCTTGTCCCCTTCGGGATTATTTTTGGCACCATTGCCATTGAAAGCGGCCTCTCTTTTTGGGAGCTCTTCTTAACCTCACTGTCAATTTATGCCGGAGCCAGTCAGTATGTGATGCTTGATCTCATGGGTCAGCAAGTCCCCGTGATAATGATCGTGTTCTCTGTTTTCGCCCTTAATTTCAGGCATGTTCTCTACTCAGCTGCCATTGGACGAAAACTGGGTGCGTTTTCTTTTTGGCAGAAGGCATTGGCTTTCTTCCTATTAGTTGACCCGCAATATGCAGTATCCGAAGCCCGCGCAGCCCGGCAAAAGCTGACAAAATCATATTACTTCTCTTATGCCGCTGTTGTGTATTCGGCTTGGGTTATCTCTAGCTGTTTGGGGGCGGGTTTTGGCACTCTCTTAGAAAACCCGGAACGGTTCGGCCTTGATTTTGTCCTGCCTTTATACTTCATGGCATTGGTTATGGGATTTAAAGCCTATAACGGGTTTGTTTGGATTATTGCGGGCAGTAGCGCAGCCTCTTTGATGGCTTATTATCTGGTCGGCAGCCCTTGGCATATCACCATCGGCGGATTGAGTGGACTGGTCGTCGCCGCCATTCTGAGCAAACCGAAGGAGGCTCCACATGAATGAAGCTGTTCTCATCATCATCCTCTGCGCGGTTGCAACTTACATCACCCGTATCGGCGGGCATCTGGTGCTTTCCCGCTTTGGGACATTAAACCATCGGGTTGAAGCTGCCTTAAATGCAGCTCCTATCGCCGTTCTTACCGCCCTTGTCGCCCCATATGCCGCCACCAAAGGTCCCGCAGAAGCAATCGCCTTCAGCATTTCCATCCTGATCTCCCTTCGCTTTTCTCTTCTGTATAGCGTAGCAGGTGGCTTGCTGGTCTTGAGCCTCTTAAGGCTGGCTCTGGTTGGGTGACAGTTATTCTCCATCACGAATTTTTCAGTATGTGATCAGAAAAATAGCTGTTAATTAATGGCGCGGGGCAGCAATTCATCTAGTTAAGGAACTGATACTAAATGGCTGCCCTCTCCTCCCCTTTTACGTTGCGTGACGTTACTTTCAAAAACCGGATCGCAGTTTCCCCCATGAGCCAATATCGGGCCATCAATGGATATGCCAATAATTGGCATCTGGTGCATTTGGGGCGATTTGCCATGGGCGGTGCAGCCCTCGTCTATGCGGAGGCCACAGCCGTTGAAGCAGATGGCCGGCGCACGCACGGTGATTTAGGGCTTTGGGAAGATGAACAAATAGAAGGTCTTCGGCAGATCACAAAATTCATCTCGGATGAAGGTGCTGTTCCCGGTATTCAGCTCAGCCACGCGGGCCGCAAAGCATCAGAACGCCGCCCTTGGCACGGGGAAACCCCGGTTGATGAAGAAGACATTACCTTACGAGGCGAAGCCCCCTGGCAGCCCATTGCCCCTTCACCAATTACCTATGCCGATGACTGGCCAGATCCCACGGTGATGACAGAAGCGGATATTGAGCGGGTCATTCACGCCTTTGGGGAAGCGGCGCGGCGTGCCAAAGAAGCTGGGTTCAAAATCATTGAAGTCTATGCCGCCCACGGATTTCTCGTTCACCAGTTCCTGTCTCCCATTTCAAATCTTCGGCGCGACAAATGGGGCGGAACTGCAGAAAACCGGCAGCGTTTTGCCATTGAAGTCGCACGGTCGATCCGGAAGCATTGGCCCGAGGAGCTTCCACTGGCCTTTCGCCTCTCTGCGACGGACTGGCTGGATGGTGGCATTGAGGTCGAAGACACCGCCCAGATTGCCAACGCATTAAAAGCGGAAGGTGTTGACTTAATTGATTGTTCCAGCGGTGGCATTGCCGGTCGTGACCGCCCCCGCCGGATGGAAATCCGCCAAGGTTTTCAGGTTCCATTTGCGGCTAAGGTTAAGGAAGCAGCAGACATTCCAACAATGGCGGTTGGCTTTTTGTGGGATGCCAAAATCTGTGAGGGTATCATCGAAAATGGGGAAGCGGACATGATTGCCTTGGCGCGTGAACTCCTCGACGATCCGAACTGGCCGCTGCATGCCGCGACAGAGTTACAAAGCAATGACAATCATGAAAAGTGGCATAACGAGTTTGGCTGGTGGCTGATGAAACGTGACCGTCTCTTAAAGAAACTCGGTATTCGGTAGCCGTAAACTTAAGCCTTTTCCACATCCTTAAGGGGTGACTTAAAGATATTCTGGGCTATGCTCGTCAAAAAAGAAACAGAACCTGGGGGCAAAATCTTGAATATTGAACAGTTTATGGCGGCTTATAAGCGCGTGTGGGAAGGTCAGGATTCTGAAGGGTTTGCAGCCCTTTTTACAGAAAATGGGGAATATTGGAACACACCCTTTCAGGTACAGAATACACCTGAGTTACGGGCGACCTATTGGGACCGCATCAAACTTCAGGAAGATATCTCGCTCCGCTATGAGGTTTTGGCAGATAATGAAAAGGGCGGTGTTGCCCATTGGAATGTGACCTATCAGGTCGCGTCAGAAGAGCTGTTTGAGATTTGGGCAAAATCGACGGGCACTGGATTACCAGACCGTAAAGCAGGGGACCCTCTCCCCCGAATGGAACTTGATGGAACGCTTCAAGCAAGTTTTACAGACGACGGTTTGGCCTCTTGCGTCCGGATCTGGTGGCATTCCATCCCGCGTTTTCCAGAAGCGTAAAGCCTTCAAAATAAAGAGCCAGCTTCAAGATCATCTCGAAGCTGGCACATTTTGGCTGCTCGTTACTCTACAAGAGTGACAATTGTGTCTTTGGATTTCCGAACCTTCTTCATCGGAAGCAGCCAGTCCCCGCTTGTATCGCGATAGCCCAATGGCAGCAGGATCACGGAACGCAGACCACGCTCTCTCAAGCCCAAAATCTCATCAACTTTTGCAGGATCGAAACCTTCCATCGGGGTGCAATCCACTTCCTGTTCAGCCGCGGCCACCAAGGCGATACCGAGCGCGATATAGGCCTGACGCGCTGCGTGGGCATAGTTGGTTTCCGCATCACGCGGCACATAAGTGGCTTTCAGGTTCTTGTAGTATTCATCCATCAAAGGCAAGGAGCCACGCTCTTCTGTCATGAGTTTAGTGACGTCATCAATGCGCTCTTCGGTGTAGTTGTCCCAAGCGGCAAACACCAAAAGATGAGAGCCATCAGTAATCTGCGCCTGGTTCCAGGCAACTTTCTGGATCTCGGCAAGTTTCTCTGGGTTTGTCACGACGAGAAGCTCGAAAGGTTGCGTGCCGCTGGATGTGGGTGTCATCCGAATGGCTTCAACGATTGTGTCGACTTTTTCCTGAGGCACAGCCTTTGACGGGTCCATTTTCTTGGTGGCATAGCGCCAATTCAGCTGTTCGAGAAGCGTACTTTTTGTCATTTTATTCTACGTGGTCCTATAAAAATTACACTGGTATACATTTGTTACCTGCTATATATAGAGAACCATATTAAGGCACAAGAGGGCACACGGCTGAAACCTGGTAACATAGAGGGAACTGTGATGGGCATTACGGCACAATGTACAGATTGCAAACGCATCCATGATGTTCTGTCCCGGGTCGGGGACAAGTGGAGTGTGTTGGTGATCATTTCCCTTTCCCAATACGGAACTCTGCGCTTCAATGAATTAAAACGACATCTGGGGATTTCCCAGCGCATGTTGAGCCGTACATTGCGGGAATTGGAGCGCGACGGCCTCGTCAACCGCACCCAATATCCCACTATCCCCCCAAAGGTGGAATACTCCCTCACCCCGCTGGGTCACTCGTTCAAAGAGCCCTTGAGAGAATTAGGCCTCTGGGCCGTCGAAAACCTACCCAAAATCGACAAAGCAAGAGAAGCGTTTGATGAGATGAATGAGGTTAAGGAGGGGGTTTAACTTCCTCATCCACTGAGGCTGGGGCGCAAATTTAGCAGCCTTTATATTTAGCTTTTTTACACTGCTCTGCCATAGCTAGTGCATGCGCTTTTTGCTCTGCACTCAAAGCTGGGCCTATGGTATTCATAAGACTTGTTTTTTCGCCTCTTTGTATTGCTAGGGCAGACCACATGTATCCTCTAACGAGATCACGGGAAGTTCCGCGAGCCAATACATACAGATACCCCAACTTGGCCTGAGCCTTTCCATATCCTTGTTCGGCAGATAGTTTTAACCACTTAAACGCTTCGTCTAGATTCTTTTCAACTCCAAGCCCCTTCTCATGGAAAGTTGAAAAATTATACTGCCCAATCATGTCATTTTGCTCAGCTGATCTACGAAACCATCCAATAGCTTCCACTGTGTTTTTAGGAATACCTTTCCCCTGAAAGTACATAACACCTAAGATATTTTGAGCTTTTGCATTATTTTGATTAGCTGATTTAAGGTACCACTTATAAGCCTCTTGATAATTCTTTGTAACACCATCTCCAAACTCATAGAGTCTGCCCAATTTAAACTGAGCTTCTGATTTCTCTTGTTCCGCGGCAAGTCTATACCATTTAGCCGCTTCAACAGGATCGCGAGTAAGGCCTTTATTCTTGCTAAGCCAGGTGGCTGGAGCGCCCGAACGGTAAAGGTTACCCAAATTTATTTGCGCAGTTGCATTACCTTGTTCGGCTGCAATTTTTAACCACCGGATACCCTCTTTGAAATTTATAACACCGCTCAATCCTGTAACATACATAACCCCTACTTCAACCTGCGCTCTGACATCTCCATTTTCAGCGGCTTTGAGATATTCTTTTTGCGCCAGTGGATAATTATGTTTTTTAAATGCCTCATTGCCCTTTTCATAGTCTGCCAACACCAAATCCGTTGATGTTGTGAATAGGATTTGGACTAGTAGTGCTACTAAAATCATCTTCCCGATTAGGCGGCCACTGATTGCAACACTCTCAAGTTTAGCAAGCATTTGATGTTGTCCAATTCTAGTTCTCATTTTCTATATTCAGGCTGCCTCTTTGGCGATTCCGCCCCAAATTATCTTCAAAAAAGAGATTTAAAATCAAGGTTAATCCCCTTGAACATGTAAACTTAATACTCTTAACAACAAATTTCTCATTACCTCAAACACCCAACGCTTAATGAACTGGCGGCGCTTATCATGTAAAAAACCCCGCGAAAGTCGCGGGGCTTTTAAGTTAGCTCAAGGAGCGGATGTTATCTTTTACCTTCAGGCGTAATCTCTTCAGTTTTTGAAGTCGGATACTGTCGGGGCGGGGTCTGGCGATTTCTTTCGCTATCTTTTGGTTCAAACCGACAATCTTGCTTTTCAAAGATGCAATTCTTGATGCAACAGCCCCTCTTTTGGATCTGAATTTCTGCAGCGTGCTTTTCGCGCGCTCCTTCAATCGCCTGCGATCCACCTTTATCTCGCGACGCGCTGACGAAGAGCTATTCTCCGATCCATTAGGGGCGTTCCGATCCACATGAGAGCCGTTCATCTATATCTCCTCCGATTTGATTTTCTACCTATCAGAGGTGGGTATTTTTTCCGGTTCTTTTAATTGATAGGGGCTGGCAGGGTCATTGATTTCATCAATCAAATACCGACACGCCAATTAGCCCCGTCAATTCAGCACGGTGACTTCCGGTAATTTCTCTTTTGCCTTCTTCCTTACCATTTCGGCGATTTCGTTAAACAGCTGAGACTGAACAGAGCGTTTGCGCCAGGTGAGTCCAATCTGGCGGTAGAGTTTCGGGGTTTCCAGATCGAAGACCTTAATCTCCCCTCGCTCTCCAATTTCCGATTTGATGTAAAGCGCGGGCAAGACCGTAATGCCCACGCCCATGCCGACCATCAAACGAAGCGTATCAAGGCTTGTGCCTTCATAATCGCGTAGGGGTTTTGCGTCGCAATCCTCGCAAAGCTGCATCACCTGATCATAGAAATGATGGCCGCGTTCCATGGTGAGGACATTCTCTCCCGCCAGATCTTCTTTCACCAGTTTTTCTGTGCCGACAAATCTGTGATCTGCAGCAGTTGCGATTTTCAAAGGCTCCCGAAACAGGTTGGCGATGACCAAATCAGAATGATTGATCGGCAGGGGAGAGAAAACGATATCATGAACACCGGCCTTCAGATCCAGCTGTAACTCCTGTGGTTTTCCCTCCTTCACATAGAGTTTCAGATGCGGATAAGTAGCATGTAATTCTGGCACAATATGAGGTAACAGATACGGGCCAAGCGTCGGCGGCACACCGATCCTGATGGTGCCTTCAAACCCATGTTGCGACCCCGCAGACAGGCTTTTAATTTCTTCAACCTCTTTGAGGATGCCCCGCGCACGCTCCGCTATTTCCCGGCCTAAAGGGGTCAGCATGACGTTATGCTGACTTCGCTCCACCAGAGAGGCTTTCAGTTGCTTTTCCAGCTCCTTGATCTGAATGCTCAAGGTAGGTTGGGTAACATTCATCAACTCTGCGGCACGATGGAAATGCAGCTCTTTTGAGAGCGCCACCAGATAACTTAGCTGTCTTAACGTCGGCATTATAAAACTTCCTCTGGCCCTATATATCGCCTGAACAATCAATTTCTACAACATTGATAGATAAAATCAATCAAACAACTGTTCGTTATCAATTAGCCTTTCGCAGCTGCAACACATTATTAAACCTGATCGACAGCGACTTTTTGAAAGACACGCGTTCCTGACGGAACTGACGTCGACATTCAATGAGCCGCGACAATCGGACTAATAACGAGTTGAAACCTTATGGATGTTCTGTTTTCACCGGTAATTCTGTTCTTTCTCTTAGGAGCGCTCGCCGCATTTGCGCGCTCAGACCTGTCGATCCCTGAACCCTTATCCAAAGCCCTTTCCCTCTATCTGATGTGTGCCATCGGCCTGAAAGGCGGGATACTGGTTGCAGAGAACGGGTTCACGGCAGAGATGTTTCTGGCCGCCGGGGCGGGCCTGCTTTTGAGCGTTTTGATCCCTGTGATGGCGTTCGGGATTTTGAAAAGTTTTGGAAAACTTGACCGGACAAACGCCGCCGCTGTGGCCGCGCATTATGGCTCGGTCAGCGTTGTAACTTTCATTACAGGCAATCAGATCCTGACGGGCCTTGATATGGCGCCAGCGGGATACATGATTGCGGTTCTGGCGCTGATGGAAACACCTGCCATTATTGTCGGGCTTTATCTGGCGAGACGGGGTACAGAAACTGGTGCCCAGCCAAAGGGGGACCTCTTGAGAGAGACGCTCCTTAACGGGTCTGTGGTGCTCCTCACAGGTAGCTTCATCATCGGTCTCATCATTGGGAAAGAGGGCTTTGAGCCGATTTCACCTGTTTTCCAGACCGGATTTACCGGATTGTTGTGTCTGTTCCTGCTTGATATGGGCCTCCTTGCCGCGCGGCGTTTAAGACATGCCCAAACTCTCACGCTAAGATTAGTCTCGCTTGGTGTCGCCTTCCCAGCCTTTAACGGTCTCTTGGGCTGCGTCATCGGCGCAGCGCTCGGCTTTGATGCGGGAACAACAACAGCATTGGCATTGCTTGCGGCAAGCGCCTCCTACATCGCGGTGCCAGCGGCAATTAGAATGGCGCTGCCAAAAGCGGATGCGGGTCTCTACCTTGCCATGTCGCTGGCAATCACTTTCCCGTTCAATATTATCATTGGTATCCCCTTATTCACTTCAATCTCTCTCTTTATGGTGCAGCTATGGTCGTGATGACGAAACGTAAAAAACTCGAAATTCTTGTTGATGCCCCCTTACTTAAACGGGTGCGTGACCTGGTCAACAGTGCTGGTGTCTTTGGCTATACTCTCTACCCAACCTTTGGAGGGGAGGGAGAAGGTGGGCGCTGGCTTGATGATCAGGTGACAGGCGGCGCTGGCAGTAAAATCCTGTTTGTAACGATCTCCGACAAGGAAGATAACGAGCGGCTGCTAGACGTCCTAACGCCGCTTCTTGAAGAATATGGCTTGATGATCACTGTCTCGGACGTGGATGTCCTTTTTGCTCCTACAGAGGGGGAAGCTTAGCCTCCAACAAAAAAGGCCCCACCTTACGGTAGGGCCATTTTTATTGGTTGCGGGGGCACGCAAGCAACGACAGTCTATCCGATTTACTTGCAAGATAGATAAATTCTAAAACGAATATCGATATCACATCCAATCTATTGGCATACACTATTATCAAACAAGAACATTAAGTAGATTTTTAGGATCTAAAATACTATCTTAATGAGATATTTCTAGTAAAAGGCAATTTAGCTCTATGGTACCAATGCAACTAAGGCAGGGATCAAAAGCATGCAACCTTCCCCTTGGCTGAATAGTCGGGAAATTTGGAAACTTGTTCATAAGTTGAACTGGAGCGATTCCGATTACGATATACACAAGATGTACTTCCTCAGCCTCTTTTCTCATCTAGTGTATTATAAAATTACTGTTCAAGAATTTGCACAATTTCGTAGAGCAACAGTAGTGCCTAGCTTTTCTTTTCAAGAACAGATTTACAACCGCGATTTAGATTTTGAACAGATAGTTAGACCTTTGGACGTGGAAATTCTTGACATAATCGAAAACGAATACTTCATAGCAATAATATTTAAAATAAAAGATCTAAAAATTATTTCATTCAGAGGCACATCAAACTTATTTGACTGGAGAATAAATCTTGACGCTAGAGGTATCGACTTTTATGAGGGGCGATTTCATCATGGTTTTTTTTCTGAAACAATTAGAACCTTAAAAGAACTATCTAGAAGCAATTATTTGAAAAATGGTTTGATTTATCTAACTGGGCATTCGCTTGGCGGCGCACTAGCGGGTGTGATGAGTGCACTGACAACATCATCAATAAAGGGAAATTTGGTTTCAGTTTATACATTCGGCACCCCTAGGTTTGGCAACAACAAGTTTTCACTTCCTTGGCAAAAACCGTATTGCTGTATTCGGAAAGGTGATCCCGTACCCAACACACCACCAATCTGGTTGGGATATGAAGATCCAGAATTTCTTATAAACACATGTGGCAAGCCAATTGATTTTGATCGAGGTATTTCAGAAATGAACTTTGTGAAACTGACCCTGAAACAATGGAGGCTCGAGTTTTTTAATGATCACTCTATGGAGGGATATGTAGAAGAAATTCTCCAAAAACTTAGATTGACGTCCAACCTCTTGTAAAAGCCAATTTACTATTAGGCATCATCTAGACGTTCTTGGGTCGAACCGAAATCAACGTGATTATCAGCATCTTCTAAACACCTATGTGCTTATATATTTATTGTTGTGAGCGGCTCCAAATCTTCAAACATCTAGGAATATCAAAGATGCAAAATTCCTATTGGTTCTAAAGCAATGTTGTTCCGTCGATATGCCGAACACCTGCTGGCACGAGAAGCTGTTCAAGCCAATTTATCGCTTCACCTCTTTCTCTACAAAGAGTAAAAAAGGCGCGCTGTTCGGCCCGAGTAAGCGCAACAAAAAAGACGTTCAAATCCTCTCGGTTATTTGGTTGAAGGCTCCACCAAGTCCGGTTGTCCAAGCCATAGAAAATCATCGTATGGAACTCAAGCCCCTTGCTCTTATGGATTGTCATTAAAGGTACTTGACCTATTCCTTCAAACTCATCCAAAACACCTGACCAATTTGCAGCCATACCGCTGCACTCTATGAGCAACGCCACAAATCCATTCCACGCACGATCAAAGTCTTGTTCCCGCCTATACGCTGGAAAAACTTGTCGAATAAGATCTACTCCCCAAAAATCTCTTACGGCAATAGCCATCTCTCGTGCAGTATCGACAGTAAGTGGTTGCTCCCGCATTTGACGTTTGAGAGTTCGCACAAAATCCTGCAGTTTTCGCTGTTTGCGGTCGCGCGAGGCATGGTCAGCGGAATCAATGCGATACATGAAATTTAAATTCCGTTGAGATTTATCCCAATCCAACGGATTCTTATGAACTGCCCCCAGACGTAGCAACGGTAAGAGCAACCCGGTTAATTCTTCATCGAGCAGGTCCTGAATGGATATTCCTTCAATATCGCGGGCAAGGTTACGCAGCCGAAGTCCTTCCGCAGCGAAGGCCGGGGTCAAATCATCTTCGACGCTGTTCGCGTATATTCGCACCAGCAAACCAATTTTATGTGGCTCAACACTGCCAGAACGAACCTCAGCTGCGATCCAACCTGCTAGTATCTGGCGCTCAGTTCGCGAGTCAGGAAAGTCCCAAATAGCCGAGATATCCCCATCTACACGTCGCACACCTCGTGCCACAGGCAACTCAACCAGCGGATCAAGCCGTTGAGCGATGATGTGTTGAATAGCGACCAAATCTTCATGAGAGCGCCAGTTAGAAAGGAGAGAAATTCGCCTCGCTGAGTAGACCTGTTCAAACTGTTCAAAGGCATCTGGCATTGCACCGGCCCAGCCCATAATGCGCTGTTTATCATCACCGACGGCTGTAAATTTGGCCGGACCTCCATGAAATGCGGTGTTGAGCAGATCAAATTGTGCATGTGTGGTGTCCTGGAACTCATCCAAGAATACAAATGGGTATGTCTTCTGAAGGGCAATCTTAATTTGGTTATTTTCTCTCAACATCCAATGAACAAGTCGGTTGATCATGGAAAATGATAACCGTACTTCACCAAGATCATGAAAGTTTTCCTGCCAGAACTCTGACACGGCACGAGTGCTGACATTTTGATCCTCAGCTAAAGGAAGCTCCTTCAGAGCAATAGCCTTCTCTAACTGCTGAGTGTTGATACCATACAATCGGTGGCGGTTCAGAAAATCCTCAAAATCCTGTCGTTTCGGCATTATAAGCTGGTAGTCCCTTGGCGGCATCCAAGGATCAGGAATTGCTTTTCTAAAGCGATCTAGCATGCTTTTTGTAAAAGCATCAAAAGTCAGCGAGTCAAAACGACAAGCCTGCCCAGTAGTGCAGCGTGAGGTTACTCGGTCAGATAGATTGCGCGCAGCATCACGTTTAAAACTTATCGCAAGAATCCGGCGCGGTGCCGGACAAATACCGGTTTGAAGGAGAAATGCCGCTTTTTGCGCAAGAAACTCTGTCTTACCCGCACCTGCGCCAGCGGTAACTAAAACACTTTCACCTGACTCGCGCAACGCTTCCCATGCGCGTGGCTCGAGATTATCAATGCCCTGTGGTCGCCAGCCCTCTCGACTTACCAGCGTCATGCTCCATTAACCTCAAGGCCGAGCGCCCCCATTACACGTGTAATTAGTGCCCGAAGTTCAATTGGAGCCAATCGTGCAAGGTCAGCGTTGCTGATGCGGGACAGAGCTACGATATGTGTCTCTGGTTTGCTTCTACTCAAGAAAAGATATGGATACCATCCAAAATCTTCGTCGAAACTGTCGTCGTAAAGCGCACCATCTCCACCATGCTTGAGAGTGGTTTGTTTCTTACCTAAAATAGCATCCGCGCCAAGGCGTGGTCCACGTCCACCATTATTTGGATTTTTATAGGCATCGCCGAACGCTCGCAGCATCGAAAAATCTATATCAAGCGGATAAGAAAAATACACATTCTGTGTCGCAAGAGACTGCAACCAGACATTGGCCTCCCAACCATCAAGAAAATTTCTATTTTGAAGCCCGGCAGCATGCGGAACATTATCCCTCCCATATTGGCTACCAATTGCAACTAATTGGTCCAGCGTAGTTCGGAGCATATTTGCCCCTCCATGCAGCCTCCCAAGGTCAAAGTCCATAAGCGTGGCAAAAGGGATGCCCAGACCAGAGAGTAATCGCCAAAAATGCCCAACAAAACGACCAGCGAGGGGGACAATAGGAACAAAAGACTGATCGAGGTCGACTCCCATTGCTTGCGCAACACGAGGTATTACAAGACGCTCTGAGTCTCCCTCACCGAGGATTACGTACCGAGCAAAATAAATTTCCGGATATGCTTTGACAGCAAGGCGTACAAACTGACGAGCTTCTAAATCTTCAGTGGGTAACTCGATTTCTTTAACAGCAGATTGTCTCGTTTGCCTATCTAGTCTGAAGAAACGCACCTCTTCAGGATCAATGCGGCCGAGGATAGCCGGTGAATGGCTGGATAGTGCAACTTGTGCTGTTGGGTTCTCTGAAATGTCACGGGCTTGACGTATAATGCGAGAAAGAAAGAAGGGAGAAAGACTGTTTTCAGGCTCTTCGACGGCAAGCAGTGTGAGATGCGCTTGTCTCAGCTTCTCATGCTCGAATGGACTTTCTTCGGGTGACACCAAAAAGGCGTCACGTTCAACTTCCAAAGTAGCCGCAGTCAGCGCGATATGAAACAAGGATCGCTGGCCGTCACTCAAATCGTCCATGGATCGTTCTTTGCCTGCTTCATCTGGAGAGAACGTAAACATGGCGTTACGAACAAGTTCCTCAAAGCGATCTTCGATCAAGCGCAACATAGGGGTCGTGTCTGTATCAGCCTCATGAACCTCCTTCCATCGATTAGCGAGGCGTTCGAGTACAAATTGGGCTGGCGCCTCTCTTTCAAAACCTTGCTGTGTTGATAATGTTGAGGTTGCCGCAACGTCTTGAAATTCTTGAGTCCAGCGTGCTGCTTTCCAGAGACGACCTTTTAAAATTTTTGCAACCTGACTATCAGCATCGCGCGCAGCTGGAATATAGATCAACTGGATTGAACCGCGTTCCGCGGCCTGAACTCGCCTACATTCCTCCCATTCAAACTGTTCATCTAGAACGGGAATCCAACGTATATCTTCATCTACACTGCCATCGGGCGTGCCATCGTCTGTCCAAATGGCCTGAAGCCTCATGCGAACTTTCAGTGGCGCTCCAGGAGCGGACGCTCCCATTTGTAAGAAGAATTCAGGAACTGCGTCCACGAAAGCTGACTCATCTAGCTCCTCAAGTTCCGGAAACCCGAAAACGGCTTCAAGCACCAACGATGAGCCCGAAGCCAATTCTGGATTGTCTCGAGCAAGATGAAAATCACGTCGTGTAATATTACGCTGGTGTGAGCTAATCCCAAACAATCTGGATAGCGCCTCGAAAGCTGCTGTTTTTCCTGTGCCATTCCCGCCAACAAACACAGTAAGGCCCTGATCCATAGAAATATGAACTTCTTCATCTCCAAAACATCGAAAATTTTTGAGTGTCAAGACTTCAAGTTTCAATTTGAATCCCCTTTGAAAGAAGGGCATGTAGGAAAGGCGGTAAACCTATATATTTTCATTTATTATTTCACTCTCCACTATACGTGGCATGAACATACTAGTTATACTTCAAGGCAACGAACAATAAATTCTGACATGCTATCCCACATAGCCATCAAATGTTTATCAGATGGCGCAAAATCAGGCGAATGGATATAACGGTTTAATGTATCTGCTGAAACCAACTGATCTGATTGTCCAAATTTTTGGGTGGCATTGAATTGCTTTTTATTAATTTTACTTCGGTCAAATAAGTGCTGCCCTACTTTTTTAACTCTTAGCGCAAGTTTGTCATTCTCGTGAACTGAAGTTACTTGCTGATTAACATAATTTTCAACTGAAAGCTCTAAAAGGACCCGAAATAAAACAGAAATAGCATTGCGATGATTGTGTAAATCGAGCTCAAACTGTAATTCTTCCCAGATCTCATGATGTCTTTGCAGCCTGCCGGGCCAAGTAATACCATACTCTTTCTGAGGAATAAGCGTTGTTCTAACTGACGGTTTAGGCGCAGGTTTAGATTTTGCGGGTTTTGTCCCCCGTGAAGGAACAATATTAGTTCCGTAATTTGCTAATGCGTCAGCGGCTGTTGGTAGAACGCCTTCTATTTCTAGCTTATCAAGATACGCTCTTTTTGCATCTACATCCCAAAGATCATTTAAGACGATCTTTCTAGTTACTAAATCGTCGGCAACGCGTGCAAAAGCAGACAAAACCTTACCCTCATCGTGAGTAAACTCAAATTTCTTTTTACTAATACTAAAACCGAGGCGGTTTCTGAATGTTTCGGCTGATAGAAGCCTGTTCATTGTCGAACGAGGTATCTTACGCCGCTTTGGCAGTAGGCCTGCCTCTGAAAGCCTTTGCTCGATCTCATCCGAGACATTGAGGCCGCCGCCCTGACCTGTCCGCAAGATAAAGTTGTCTTTCATTCGGTCATCCCAAGTAGACTGTCCTACCCCACTTTGGGACCCTGTATGGCGACGAAACAGTATACTATCTAGCCTGTCACGGTCATCTTCAACATGGCACGAAATCTTGTCCGTCAGTTTACCTGACCACTGCTTACACAGTTCTGCGAAGAACTCCTGGAGTTGCATCGTTGGAGCGCGAGATGGTTCAGATAAAAGCTTAAGACAGGTAACGCGTCGATTGCCATCAAACACAGTGTAAACGCCGTTGTCGCCGGCGATAAGTGGAGGTTCGTAAATTGTACCTTGCTCCACAATATCTTTAGCAAGATTTCTCATATGTGTTTCACGCGTGTTGAACAACCAAGCAATTGCAGCGGTTTCGTTCTCAAGTTCTCCATGCCTATCGTTAGCACGATTCACTCGCAAATCTTTGAGTGGGATATTTCTTAATTTCATGAATACTTATTCTTTGCTGATTGATCTGAAATCTTCAAACTGTTATTTCAGGCGTTGCCCAGTTCAGATAACTCTGTCTCAAGTAATTCAATATTTCGGAGGCAAGTATCTGCACCAACGTCGTTATTGTGCTCCTTAAATACTCGCTGTCCTTCCTTAAAACAGGAGATTGCCATTTCAATGTCAGTCTTGGCAGTTTCAGCATTTTCTCTCTTTGCGTGGTTGCCAAAAACGCTTCCTAAGCGGCACTGGATGTAAGCCCATTTTGCCGGGTGCGAGTGTTCTCCATGAAATTCAGCGGCTTGAGTATAGGATTGGATCGCCCGAGCAAAATACATCTCGTACAATTCAGGGGGAGCATCAAGACCATGAGAAAATAAGACTTCGGCCAAACCAAAGTGGGCCTCTGCAAAAGCATCAGGGTATTGAACAGCAGGATACGTTTCTACTGCTGCCAAATAGCAGGCAATCGAACGAATGCGCAGAAAAGAGGCGGCTTTATCATCAATATCATCAGCTCCAGCTTTATGTGCAAGCAAACGTCCTAAGTTAATTTGGGAGCCTCCCCACGTTTCTTGATTCTTGAAAAATTCACTTGTAGAGATTGCTTCTTCATAAGCTGCTATAGCCTTATCTTGTGTATCAGAGGCCATACTATCCTTGTTGCCAAGCTCTCCACGTAAAATTGCAGCCCCTAACCCATTGTATGCAAAACTCAAAAGCTCTTTAAGTTCTTTTGGTTTCTCTTTCGATTTAATAAATTTTATGGCCTCTTCAAAAACGCCACATGCACTATCCGCAAGAACAGGGTCTTCCGAAACATGAGATAGGTCCGACAAGCAGTTACCAAGAGATATTTTAGCTGATGCCAGAGAAAAGTAGTTATTCGATTGACCAAGTAAATTTATGGATTTACGAGCAAACTCAACGCCCTCAAGTAATGTATCTTGAGCAATTGAACTATCACTGAAGGCGGCTTGATGTCGGGTTACAAGACTAAGTTTAAAATACATCTCACCGAAAACTGCAGGGCTCTCATCTAAAGAGTAAGACTCTAAGGCCGTTTGGAGCAATTTTCGTGACACCCAGAATGGAGATGATAGAGATCGTCGGCCTGTTTCATAAATAGCACCTGCCAGATCACTAAAGACACAAACCATTTTTTTCTGATCAAAGGGCAGAAAATACAACGCCGCGGCTTTATACATCTCAAAGCAACTTGCTAGATCGCCCTCCAAAAACTTGTTATCACCTCTAAGAATACGTATTTTTACTTGTTTTCGTATTTGTTCCAGAGTTTTCTCGTTTTGTTGTAATTCTTCAGCTTCACATAATAGTGTCTCAACCAGAGAGTATTCCCCTTCAGACAATGCAGCTATTGCGGCCTCTTTTATATTGGAAATTTTCTCATCAGCAGCGTTTATCGCTAAAATGCTTTTCTTGATTTGCGAATATTCTTTGGCCTTTGCATTTAGAAATTCTCCAAGCTCATTTAGAGTAGCATTTTGGTTATTGTGTTCAAATTGGATTGCAAGGTTTTCAATTAATGTTGAAGCTTCAGAATATGCAAGATCTAACTGACCGTTGGGTGGCCTAATTGCACGCGCGGCGCACTCCGCGAGTTCATCATCGCTAATACCAAGAGTAACAATTATTGGATCAATTGTTTTTGGATGAGGATTGATTACCTTCCCACTCTCTAGTTCACTAATTCGTCGTGTTCTCCCTGTTGAGCCATATGCGTCTTCTGCAAGCTGTACTTGCGTTAAGCCAATAGCTTTTCTTTTGCTATAAATCAGCTCCCCCAACAGTTCTCCGAAGTTCTTTTTTGTCATTTTCCGCATATTTTCCGCATTTAATCCACAACCAAACCGCAATCATTAGTTGAAACACTAGCATATATTTTAATAGCGCGACAAATATGTCTTCCAATCGGCAATCACTTAAATGCGGAAAGTTTATAAAAATGATTTTTAGTAAAAAAATTTCGGTACTTTCATCGTTACTGTTTCTAGCCACCTTCTTTGGCTTTGATGTAGCATTTGCTGCAACATTATTATCAGTTGCAGCATCAATCCTTGCATTGTTGGAATAACACTCAGCGTTATCTGTCAGAACCTTTGGCACAGCATTGATGTTGCGAACACATGGGTGTTTTTGAAGATTTCATCAAAGGCCAGTGATCATAGATTAGGGTTATTGACCCAGAGTGATTGGCAAATCGGTTTCTAGAGCAAAAGAGAAATGTAAGGCTGGAATATAAAATGAGCACATAAGCGCTGTTTACCTATTCTCCGTAGTATTCCCTAAAACGGTCGTAAAATACGGAGAACGATCAATCGAATTAGAAGTTTTCATAAAGAAAGCCGTCTCGACATGTTGAGTAGTGGTAAATGTGACTTGCAGAGCGTCGGAGCAAAAACTCAGCAATGCTTGTCGGCTAGCAAGCCATCAAAAAGGAGAAAACCACCAATTAGTAGAATTTAGCTGCACAACCAAAAAAATTTAGATCGATTATTCTCTTCCACTAACGTCTTCATAACCGATGCTTGTTTGGCAAAATCATATGTCTAATCCAATAGATAACACCGAATAAACATCTTTCTATATCTGATGAAATCCCAGAAATTTGCATCCAAACCCTCGCCTACACAACATCAATCAAGTTGGAGGGTTTGGAGAAATCAAAACATATCAACATAAATCTCTCAAGGAAGCTGTTGAATATAGGAATTTCTCCCTTGCATTATAGAATTTGGAAAACATGATCTAAAACCCTCCCCTAAACACCTCGTGCGGTAAATTTCCCACCTCATCAAAGCTATCCAAAAAAGACGTAACCTGTTTTTGGCGGATAATCTCAAGGGGCGGATAACCGCCCCTTTTTTGTACTTCTTCTTTTACAACCTCATCTGAGACAAGGCCGGGAATCCGTAACTCATGCTGATGATTGAGAATAAATTCATTCAGTACTTCTTTACGGATATCCTCGGCTTCCGGATCGTCTAACGGTAGTTCAAGAACAGACCGGGCCTTGTCCTGATCAAAGTAATAAACGGTGGTCATGTTTTCTGTATAAGCCAAGATGATTATTCCTTGTCAGAAGTTGAGTTGTCCGGTGATAAAGGCCGCGGAGCTTCAATGGTGAAATTACGGATACTGGAGACCAGGATAGGCCCCTGTCCGTCCAATTCATCCACCAATTCAATGATCTTTTCATTGGAAAGGCCTGCTCGAATTTCAAGCCTCTGACCATGCTTCATGCAAAAAGACATGGCCTCTTCGAATTCTTCAACTGTCAGCTCATTATCTGGAACTGCGGCCGCTCGATGAACAACCTCTGGGGGCCGATTATCAAAATAAGTGATTTCAATGTGATGCTGTTCATTAATGATAGAAGGAATTTGAGACATAAGCTGCCCTTTCTTAATTTACATCAATTGGGAGAAGGAGAAGACTGTCGATCTTGCGAGTGACCATGATTGGTCCAAAACCGTTATGTTTCTGTACAGCTTCAATAACCTCGGCATCCTTGGCGTAGCCGATACCTGTAAAACCCTTGTTATAAGTTTGAAAAAACAGCTCTGCTGCCTGTCGTTCACTTTCAGTAGCAGACCCTCCTGTCATCGCAGGGATAAAGAATTCGGGTGGTTTTTTAGTGAAGTAAATCGCTTGTGTAATAGCGGACGAGTTAATTTTCATAAGATAACCTCATCAAGGTAAGAGTGTTGGAATGTTTGTCCGGACACCTGTCCTTCTGGACAAACATTCCAATACTCGCCACCCTCACACTTACCGTTCCATGCCCATGTCTCTCCTTCTCTTGTCAGCTTTCCTTTTGGCCTCAGATCTTTTAAGTTTGAGGGCCCTTACGCGCTCTTTAATTGGCTCATCAATGAGAGAACTGTAGCTTGTAAATTTTGCAGCGAAGTTTCCAAATCTGCGTATCTTTGTTCCTGCTCTGATAATTTTCTGTTGTAGGTTTCCTGCAAAACGTTCAATTGCGTCATATTGTCGTTCGCGTTTTCCAATGACATCTGAGAGGCAGACACACGCTTTTCCCATGCTATGGCATAATCTGCGATAAGCATGTTGTCCGCTCTGCAGCTCGCGATTTGCTCTTCCAAAACTTTCAGTGACCCGTTTAAAGAATTGCGATCTTCGCTTTCGGAGTCTAAGAACGTCTTCAATTTGCTGACTAAACCCTCTGCTTCGCTGATTTGTATATTCAAATTCCATTTCAAAGGCTTGAGTTCTTCCCGCACTATCTGCCGGATGTTTTCCGTCAGCAGCTGTTGGATCTCTGTCTGGTAGTTCAGTTTGTTTTTCATTTTCATCCGCCTCAATTGTGAATAGGTCTATAAAATTGTCATTGTTTGGAACTGGCAATCGCTCCTCGACAAGGGCATCCTGGAATTGATCCGCCAGGTCCCAGATATTGGATGGAGGGTCGACGAGAAGTCTCTGACGTTCTGCTTCCTCCGCCAGGACCTTCCGATAGCGTTCGCGGTTTTGTACAGCTGTTTTTTCCAGCATGGATAAATATCGGGCTTCAGCTTCTTCAACTGACTTTGGATTGTTCTTTTCAAACTCAGCGATTTGGTTCTGATCGACCTCTTTATCAAAAAAGCCAGCAAAGCCTTCCTGCATGGCTTCACCTTTGAGGCGAGCACGCATTTTAGTTCCTGGAACAAAAACAGACACGGTCTGTTTGTTTATCCGCGCAATGTCGATATTTAAGTCCTTCATGTATTCAATCACCTCATCTCTGGAAGTGAGGTTCATTGTTCGAACGCCCTGATCGACAAAAGCAGAAAGGTGTAAACGGAACTCGTCTACATTCAAATCATGAATAGTGACATCCTTTAATAAGCAATCTGGAAGCTGAACAAATTGACGGCTGTGATATTCGCGTGGGTTCTGCCAGCCGTGTTTCATATCAAAGTAATCGCAAAACGCATCCCAGCGTTTATTGAGGGTATGGCCCTGCCCAGTGTTGACGGGTGGCTTGATGTCATAGTAGCGAGCTTTCTCAGACATCAACATTCGGGGCAACAGGAAATGGATTTCATGGTGTCCATTTTCTGTATGGGTATGACGTACGAACAGAACTGGTGGACGCAGTTCATCTGGAATGCCAGGAAAAGCAGCTTCCATGAATGCATCCATGACCTCCTGTTCTTGCTCCGCTGTAACAACATCATCGGGATGCCAGGATAGAACACCAAAGGTCCGCGGATTTTTGTATTCACACCCATCAATCAAGGAGGTAACCAGCTCCGGATCACCCCTCAACAATTGAGGGGCCGGATTACGGAGCTGTCCCTTGTGGACGGGCATAAGAAGATAGATTGCGGTTTCCGTGGCAGGACGTCGTACTGTTTGAGGAAAGACTGACATGATCATGCATCTCCCCTCAGATAGCGCCCTACGATTGCTTGAACGCCACTCTCTATATGCGCAAGCAGATGAAGAATGTCAGCAGCATCAGTCCGCTCCTGGTGACGGTTGCTTGCGCGAGCCAACTGGTTGAGATTTACCCCGATGCGGGTCAGCTCAACTTTGAGCGCATGAAGCTCACCACGGGGATGAACCACAGAATTTGCAAGCAACAACCGCACAAATTCTGATCGGGTCATTCCCGCGGCGGTGGCCTGGACATCAAGCTTACGCAGATCACCAGCTGACATGCGCACCTCGAAGCGGTGCTCCTTTTTTGAGGGAGAGTTCATCATAACTCACCTCCCTCAATAGGGGTCCTTAGGGGATCTTCCCCTGAGCAAGGTGCATTGTCCGGATCCGCCCCCCTGTGGGGCGCGTCCGGACAATGCATAGCCTTGCGACCATCAATATTTGGCTCATTTTCATTGGCTGGACGTGAACGGACATAGGATATCGCCGCAAGTTTTACGAACTTTATGCAGATGTCATCGAGTGCTTTGATTCTATGGGGCATGATTAGTTCCCAAACTAGGTTTTGCGTTTGACGGTCAAAACAAAGACCGCCGGTTCAAAATCTAGGTGAGTTCATTTTTTTAATTGGGCCGAAATATTTTTTGAAGGGCTGGAGACCCAAAAGAAATCAGCGACCTCATGTACAGGGTACCGTAAACAGAAAGAAAGTTTTCAAACATGAATAACCTGACTAACAAGACCCCTAAACCTCGTGTTGGTATTTACGCGCGATATTCTGACCCTAAACAAAACCCACTGTCTATTGAGGACCAAATCAGACTATGTGAACGAATGGCAACTGATCTCAATGGCGAAGTCGTGGATTGCTATGTAGATGCAGCCATCAGCGGCAAAACCACCATCAAACGCGAAGCCATTCAAAAATTGGCTGCTGATGTCAAAGCAGGCAAGCTGGATATAGTTATTTCTGAATCCATTGATCGATTGTCTAGAAAGAAAGGTGACTCTGATAGCCTTTATGAACTTTGTGATTTCTACGGTGTCAAAATTTACACTTATGAAGATAAATGGGCGAATAAGCTGAACGTTGGTTTTAGAGGCATAATCAGTGAACAATATCTTGAGGCACTGGCGCATAAAACAAGGCGTGGTCTGGAGGGCGTGGTTCGCTCAGGTAGAATTCCATCCGCACCCCCTTTTGGCTACCGCCCAACAAATTTCAAAAATGAACTTGGTGAAAGAATTCCAGGTGTCATTGAGGTTGATCATGATAAGGCTCTGTACGTTAAATTTATTTTTGAAGAGTATGACAAAGGGCATTCCGCTAAAGCGATTGCAACTGAACTTAATAACAAGGGAATACTGTCACCACGTGGCAAACATTGGACAGACAACGCAATTCTCGGTAATCGCAAGATAGGAAGTGGAATTCTAAACAATGAATTGTATGTCGGTGTTTTGGTGTGGAATCGTCAAACATGGAAGACCAATCCTGAGACGGGCAACAGAAACAGTCGTGTAAATGCGCCTAATCAAATTGTTCGAGAGGCAATCCCAGATTTACGTATTATTGAGCAGGACCTCTGGGACCGGGTTAAAGAGCGTCAGAACCGCAACCGCCCTAACAGAGGCAAAGTTGCTGGACGTGAGTTAAGCCAGTACCAACGCCAGAAGCACCTCCTAAGTGGGGTTATGCACTGTGGAGAATGCGGTGAAGCCCTCACCATCGTACAAACCAATACCTATGGCTGTAGCAATCACCGCAAAAAAGGTATTTGTAAGAACGATGCCCATATTGACCGCGCCGAGATGGAAAGACGTGTCCTAGCCAATTTAAAGAGGATCATGTCAGATATACCTTTTGTGGATCAATTCATCCAGAAAGGGAATGAAGCTCTAAAGGAGCAATACGCTTTGCGAACTGCAGAACATGCCCACAGTGAACAAGCCTTAAAAAAGATCAAACGGGATATGGACGCCACTCTACTTAACCTGAGTAAAAGACCAGGGTCAGATGCGTTGTTACAGAAACTGGATAAATTGGAAGAAGAAGAGAAGAAGCTGCAAAAGCTGTTAGCGTTAAAAGCACCTGAGCCTTACCCTGACTATACGCAAGAGCTTTCTAGTGCTTTCAATCATGTCATGGAGCGTCTAGAGAATTATCTGACAGATGAGAAAGTAAGAGCACAAGCAATCGAACTCCTTCAGAGCCTAATTGACAAGATCGTTGTTACTCCTGGTGACTATCCCGAGGTAGACTTACGCCCAAACAAACGCGGTAAACTCAGAAGAGTGATCAAAGATATTGAACTGACTGGAGAATTGGCTTCCGTCTATCACTTTGCGGAGAACCCGGAGGGTTTCTCACACAAAGATAGACTGTCGTTGGTTGCGGGGGCAGGATTTGAACCTGCGACCTTCAGGTTATGAGCCTGACGAGCTACCGGGCTGCTCCACCCCGCGTCAAACTTGTTTGACGCAGTCGGCGCGGGTAATGCTTAAGCATTGCCAGCCGACCGTGTTTAAACTTGT